>NZ_DCOI01000017.1:0-56601 GCF_002322895.1 Empedobacter sp. UBA1574
TGTTGTGCAACAAGCACATCGCATTAACAAAATAACGAGTTTCAACTAAATAAAAATCCTTGTCAAGGTTTAGAACTTTGACAAGGATTTTTTTATGTATCAATTAAAATAATAAAAACTGAACGGGTTTGATTAAATATCTAAAAACGAAAGATTACTCTTCCCATTCTTCTTTTATTTGTCGCGCTTCATAATCTGCAACCATTTCTGCTTCATAATCTACTTTTTCTCCTTTTGAGAATCGACGAATTGCACTATCGAATAATGAATAAACCACAGGAACAATAATTAAGGTTAGGAATAATGAGGAAACTAATCCACCGATAATAACCCATGCCAAACCGTTGTTCATCTCTGCTCCTGCTCCTTCTGCCAAAGCAATCGGAATCATACCAAAAACCATGGCGATAGTTGTCATCAAAATTGGACGAAGACGTGCATGATTGGCTTGTACCAAAGCATTGTGTGTTGTTTCTCCTGCTTCTTTTCTATGGTTTGTAAAATCGACTAATAAAATGGCATTTTTGCACACCAAACCAATCAACATAATCATTCCGAGAATCGTGAAGATATTCAACGAATTATTAGTTAAAGCTAAAACCACAAAGACTCCAATTAATGATAATGGAATAGAAAACAAAACCACGAAAGGATAAATAAACGAATCATACAAAGCAACCATCACCAAATAAACTAAAATAATTGCTGCTAATAATGCGTAACCTAATGTACCAAAACCTTCGGATTGATTTTCTTCATCTCCACCCCAAACATACGATACACCGGTTGGTTTTTTACTATCAATTTTTTGTAAACTATTTTTGAAATCAGTCACAATATCACCCGTTGTACGACCAACAGATTGCGCTTGCACAGTTACAGAAGGTGTTTTATCACGACGCTCTAAGAAACTTGGTCCAGAACTTTGTGTAACCGTTGCAAATTGATCCAAACGAATTTGTTGTCCTTTATCATTCATAAATATCAAACTACGAACATCATCGATATTCGAACGATTAAAATCATTGTACTGAATATTAATATCATATTCGTATTCACCCGCTCTAAATTTACCATCTGTATTTCCAGAGAAAGCAGTTTGCATCGTCAAACCAACTGTTTGTAAATTCAATCCTAAAGCAGCCATTTTATCACGGTCAACTTGCACATTAATTTCAGGATTTCCGGCTTCTGTCGTTAATTTCACTTCCGAAGAACCCTTAATTTGCTCTAATTCGTGTTTTGCTAATTCAGCAAATTTCATGGCGCTTTCTAAATTTGGACCTGTCACAACCAACGCTATTGGCGCTTGTTCCGCTCCAATTAAACCAACTGGAACAGTTTTAACCTTAGCACCAACTAATTCTTTTTCTAAATCGCGTTTTACTTTTGCCGCATAAATAAATGAATTGTCTTCACGCTCTGATTTATCATTTAAAATAACGTCTATTTCTGCTTTATAAGCTGTTGCTTGTGCTGCTCCAAATCCTTCAGAACTTTGACCAACAGTTGTAATCATATCAACAACTTCTTTTTTACCACGTAAAAATTTTTCTGCTTTTTGCGTCATAAAATTTGATTCCTCTATTGTTGCATCTTTTGGTAACTCTATTTGAACTAAGAATTCACCTTTATCTGTTTTAGGGAAGAATTCACCACCAATATATTTTCCTCCCATTAAAACTCCAATAACTGCAAATAAAACGATAAATACCCCAATAAAAACTCCAATTCTACGAACGGTAGATTTTAAACACCATTCTAACATATCAGAAATGAAGTGGGTAAATTTCATTAATTGTTTTTCGAACCAAAGAATAAATTTCTCAAAAATATTTTTCCCTGTGATATGTTCTAATTTCCCGAAACGAGAAGACAACCAAGGAACAATTGTAAATGACGACAATAAGGATAGTAAGGTTGCGATAACGACTGTCACACAAAACTGTGCAATAATATTCGCCACCAAACCTGTACTCATTGCAATTGGTAAGAATACCACGACAATTACCAACGTAATAGCTGTTACTGTAAATCCAATTTCTTTTGCCCCATCGTATGATGCTCTAATTTTCGATTTTCCCATCTCCATGTGACGGTAAATATTCTCTAAAACAACGATAGCATCATCCACTAAAATCCCTACAACAAGCGATAAACCAAGTAACGACATCAAGTTTAAGGTATACCCCATTAAGTACATTCCGATAAAAGTCGCAATTAACGATGCTGGAATAGAAACCATTACAATAAAAGCATTACGAATACTATGTAAAAATAAAAGCATTACAATTGCAACTAAAACAACTGCTAAAACTAAATCGAAAATAACGTGATCTGCCGCAGCCAATGTAAAATCAGACGTATCATTTACAATCTGAATTTTAAGTCCTTCTTTCTTATAATCTGTTTCAACTTTTTTGATGGTTTCTTTCATCAATTCAGAAACTGCAACCGCATTTGCATCTGATTGTTTTACAACCTGAACAATAATCGCTGAACTCTGATTAACACGTGCAATTTTTTCTACTTCTTTTTGAGAATCTTGCACAAAAGCAACTTCCGATAAACGAACTTGAATTCCATTATTCGAAGAAATTACCAAATTATTTAATTCATCAACTGATTTATATTTTCCAGAAAGACGAATAATTGTAGAGTTTTCACGTGTTTTTACACTTCCTGTTGGGAAATCTAAATTCGAAGTTAAGATTGCTTGCTGAACTTGAGGCACAGATAATCCATAACCTTTCAATTTCACAGGATCTAAACTTACCTGAATTTCACGTTCTTGTCCTCCAATCAAATTTACTTGCGCAACACCTGTCACACGCGATAAAACTGGTTCTATTTTTTTATCTAACAAATCATACAAATCTTTTTCTGTCAACTTATCAGACGTTACACCAGCTGTAATAATTGGTAAATCACTTAACGAGAATTTCGTCAAAGAAGGCGGATCTACATCATCAGGTAAATCTTTCTCAATGGCATTAATCTTACGTTGCGCATCATTCAACGCTAAATCTGCATTTGCATCAGAATTCAACGTCACCATTACAACTGATAAACTTTCATAAGATTTCGATTCTACTTTCTTTACATTTTCTAAGGCTGCAACCGCATCCTCTATCTTTTTGGTTACAGAATTTTCAACTTCGTTTGGAGAAGCTCCAGGATAAACCGTTGAAATCGTAACAACATTCGTTTCAAATTTTGGGATTAATTCGTATCCCATTTGCGTATAACTAAACAATCCTCCTAATGTTAAAATCGTGAATAACACGATAATCATTGTGGGACGTTTAATTGATATTTCTGCTATTTTCATGGAAAAACTACTCTTATTTTACAACTTTCACTTTCGTTCCATCTTTCAGATTAATCTGACCACTTGTCACGATTTCAGCTCCATCTTTAATTCCACTAATAATTTCAACTTCAGTTCCAACCGTTTTCCCAATCACAACTTTCGTTAATTTCGCTGTATTATTTTCAACCACGAAAACTTGTCCAGAACTAATTCCGTTAACAAAAGCATTCGCTGGAACAACCAATACATTTTTCCCTGCATTTACATCATCTTTTGTCGAGAAAACTGCCGTTCCGTACATACCAGCTTTTAAACCAGAATTATTCGAAACTTGAATTTCTACTGGAAAGTTTAATGAAGCATCTGCTTTAGGCGCAATAAAAGAAATTTTTCCTGCAAATTCTTGATCAGGAAAAACACTCGCCAATACTTTGATTGTTTGTCCCACTTTCAAATTCACAACTTCAGCTTCTGTTACTGTAACTTGTAATTTTAGTTTTGACACATTAACAATATCAAACATTTGCGAACCCGGTGCTACTACAGATCCTGGCTCTATGTAACGCTTGTTAATCACACCAGAAATAGTTGCTTTTACATTGGTATCACGAACACGTAAATTTTGTGCAGAAACCGCTGCTCTTGCATTTTTTAATTGCAAACGCGAATTATCCAATTGTTGCTTTGTTACACCTCCCGTTTTATAAGCATTTTCGTAACGTTGATTATCTATAATTGCATTTTGAAGATTATTTTGCGCTTGCGTAACATCAACCTCAATTGCATCTTTTTTGATTGTCGCCAATGTTTGACCTACAGAAACATAACTCCCTTCATCAACCAAAACACGTACAATTCGACCAGAAATTTCCGAAGGAAAACTCATTTCCTGAAATGGCGCAAATGTTCCATTTGACGTATAATCTGTATTTAAACTTTGAAAATTAGCTTTAATCGTTTTTACCACAACCTCATCGTTAGCCGCATTTACGATTGCTACCTCTTCTTCTTGTTTCGCTTTATTATTTTTGATAATGTAAATTGCACCACCAATCAAACCGGCTGCAATTAATATATAAAGTAAAGTTTTTACTGATTTCATAAAATCGGTTCTATTATTGAATTAATGTTTTTAAGTCTCCTTTTGCTTTGATTAATGCGATTTCGGCAATTTTATATTCTAATAAAGCATTTGAGTAATTATTTCGAGCATCTGTCAACGCATTTTCAGCATCTAAAATTTCTGTCAAATTTGCTAAGCCTTGTTGGTAATTATTTTGAGTATTTGCTAAAACTTTCTCTGCCAAACTCACGTTTTCTTCTTGAATATCGACACTTTTCAATGCATTTTCGATTTGTGCTTTTGCATTTTGATATTCTAAACTCAAACTAAGTTTTGTGTCATTCATTTGTTCTTCAATATCCAACAAATCAATTTCTGCTTGATTAATTTTTGCTTTTGTAGCTCCACCAGAAAAAATCGGAACTTTAACACTCAAACCAATCGAAGCCAAATCTGACCAAATGTAACTTTTCGACGTAATAAATTTTTCGCCAAAACCTTGCAATCCATAATTTCCAGCTAAACCAACAGTTGGATATAAATTCGCACGCTCCGCTTCTTTCGCAAAACCTAACAATTCTTTTTGTTTCGATAAAACTTTAAATTCAGTTCTATTTTCAACATCTATTTGATCTTCCAACAAAACTAAATTTGGCGTAATTGTTTCTTCTGTTAAGCTAATTGGTTGCTCAATTGGATAACCCATATAGAATTTCAACGCATTTTTGTTGATTTCAACTGCATTTACCAACTGTTGACGCGAAGAAGAAATATTATTTAATTGCACAATAATTCGGTCCAAATCAATTGGCTTTGCCAAACCATTATCCACTAAACTTTTGATTACATTTTGAACTTTATTTGTGTTTTCGTAACTTTTTTCAATCGTTTTTAATTTTTCTTCTTGAATAAAAACTTGATAATACGCATTTGCTACACGCTCAATAATTTGTTCGTCTGTTAAATCTGCATTCACCTGATAGAATTCGCGTGTTGTTTTCGCCGCTTTCAAACCTGTAAAAACACGTTGATCGAACAATGTTTGATTTACCGTAACACCTAAACTCGAATTCCATGGTTGTCCCATTTTAATCACAGTTGTTTGTCCTCCCATTGTCAGCGCCATTTCTTGTACAATTGGATTATATTGCAAACCTGCGTTGGCATTTACTTGAGGCAAAGCTCCTGCTTTGGCTTCATCAATTTTGTATTCGGCTTTTTTGATTGCCAAATCTGCGCGTTTTGCATCTGCTTTGTTTTCTAACGCAAAATTTACCGCATCTTTAAGTGCTATAATTTCTTGCGCATTTGCAGAACTCATCAACGCTACAATCGCTATAGAAAGTAATTGTTTTAACCTTTTCATTTATATATTAATTATTAAAAAGTGTATTGAGAATAATTTCTTTTCGATCAGAAAGAATACGTTTGAAATCTTCGTCGCTCAATTTCAAATCCAATTGAAGAAGTGGACGAATTGTAAACGGATAATTGACCAACGAAATCATGTTTAACAAAAACTGAAGTGGCTCCATCTTTTTTATCGTTCCTTTTTCCATTTCTTCCTCTAATCTTTCGTAAAAAACATTTACAACGACATCCAAATCATCTTTCATTAATTTAGAACACATTGTATTATTTTTATTCATTTCGGTAACGATGTAGGTTTCCAAATATGGATATTTGATTGACGTAGCAATAGAATCCTCTATAAATTCGCCAATCATTTCTTTGATATCACGATTTCTATCAAAAATAGCACGCGATTTTTCATTACTTACACGCGTAGCTTCTTCGTAAATAATACTAATTAAATTGTTTCGCGATCTGAAATAATAATTAATCAACGTTCTATTCACTTTCGCTTCATCAGCTATTTCTTGCGTAGTTGCATGAAATCTACCTTCCGCAAAAAACATTCTTTTCGCTGTTTCTTTGATTAATTCTTCTGTATCGTCTTTCATATCTGTGCGGCTTTTTTATTTTGACAAAATTGTCAAACAAAATTATTAATATATTTCGTTAATCCAAATAGTTAAACATTATTTTTATAAAAATTGGTAAAAATCATAAAGATTACCGAACTGATTATCCGTAAATTTGTTTAATGAAAGAACAATATGATTTGATAATTGTAGGTGCTGGGCCAATTGGTTTGGCTTGTGCAATAGAAGCGAAAAGAAACAATCTTTCTTATTTAATTATTGAAAAAGGTGCTTTGACAAATAGTTTGTACAACTATCCTTTGTATATGACATTTTTTTCGACTGCCGAACGATTAGAAATTGGAGAAATTCCGTTCAATTGTATTGCGCCAAAACCTGGTCGACAAGAGGCGTTAGAATATTATCGAAACATTCATAAATATTTCAAATTCAATCTAAATCTATACGAAGAAGTTGAAACGATTAATAAAGTTGAAACAAATCATTTCGAAGTTAAAACATCAAAAAATAACTATTCAACTAACAATATAGTCCTTGCAACTGGTTTTTATGACATTCCAAACTTAATGAATATTGAAGGTGAAAATTTGCCAAAAGTTCATCATTATTACAAGGAAGCTCACCCTTATTCTTTTCAGAACGTAGTGGTTGTTGGAGCGAATAATTCTTCTGTTGATGCAGCTTTAGAATGTTATCGAAAAGGTGCAAATGTAACAATGGTGATTCGCGGAGAAGGTTTTACGCATCGACTAAAATATTGGGTTCGTCCAGATATCGAAAATCGAATTGCAGAAGGAAGTATCAAAGCTTATTTCAACTCGAATATTACTTCTATTGACGAAAATCAAGTTCATATCAAAACACCAGAAGGTGATATTTCAATTGAAAATGATACCGTTTTAGCTTTAACTGGTTATCATCCAAATTTCAATTTTTTGGAGAACTGTGGAATAACTTTCAGTGATGATGAATTGAAAACACCAACTTACAATCCCGAAACAATGGAAACAAATGTGGATGGTTTATATTTGGCAGGCGTTGTTTGTGGTGGTATGTTGACAAATATTTGGTTTATTGAAAATTCGCGCGTACATGCACAGCAAATTGTTGAGGCAATTTTAGCAAAAAATAATAAATAAAAGTTTCTGTATTAATCAGAAAATAAAAATAAAAATAAAAATAACATGAAAGACCTTTTCGGACAGGCAATTTTAGATTATCAAACCAATCATTCGCCCGAAGATCTCTATACCGAAACATCAATTTCAGAGTTAGATGTGATGCCAATTGATTATCTTTTTCGAGAGTATGATGACATGCCTCCTCTAGAGCAAAAAGCACTTGATTTGTCAAAAGGAAAAATATTGGATGTTGGTTGTGGAGCAGGTTCTCATTCACTTTATTTGCAAGAAAAAAGTTCAGATGTTTTAGCGATTGATATTTCTCCAAAAGCGATTGAAGCTTGTTTGTTGAGAGGAATTAAAAATGCAAAAGTTCAGAATTTCCTTGAAATCAATGAAGCTGAGAAATTTGATACGATTCTATTTTTGATGAACGGAACTGGAATTTTTCAGAATTTAGTTTTAATTAATGTTTTCTTGGATAAAATCAAAAATTTATTAACCGAGAATGGTCAAGTTTTGATTGATGGAACCGACATTATTTATATGTTTGATGAAGACGAAGATGGTGGAAAATGGATTCCGAGTAATGGAAATTACTATGGTGAATTAGATTTTACGGTTCATTATAAAGGCGAGCAAGAAGAACCTATTCAATGGTTGTATTTGGATTTTGACACGTTAAAAAATGCGTGCGAATATCATAAACTAAAATGTACAAAAATAAAAACCGAAGGAGATTCTTATTTAGCAAAAATTACTTTGTAAAATATCGTTTCGATAATAAAATACAAACTCATTAGTTCATTAGAATTAGTGAGTTTTTTTTTATTCTCAAACAAAATTGATAATGATATAAAGTTAATCAATAGTTGAACAATTAATTATCTTTTAAAAAATTCTTAAATTAGTGGAGATTAAACGCAATTTATGGAAGAACACTTGCCAAAACTCATTACCGATCTTGGATTAATTCTATGTGTAGGCGCTGTGACGACGCTTATTTTCAAACGCATCAACCAACCTCTTGTTTTAGGTTATATTATTGCTGGTTTTTTGGTTGGACCGCATTTCGAATATATTCCGTCCGTTGCAGAAGAACATAATGTGGAGATTTGGGCGAAGATTGGTGTTATATTTTTGCTTTTTAGTCTTGGTCTCGAATTTAGTTTCAAAAAATTACTCAATGTTGGTGGTTCTGCCTCCATCACTGCGATTGTCGAAATCATTTGTATTGTAACCGTTGGTTATTTTGTTGGTCGATTTATGAATTGGTCGACAATGGATAGTATTTTCCTCGGCGGTTTATTAGCAAGTTCCTCTACAACCATTATTATTAGAGCATTTGATGAATTAGGATTGAAACGAAAGAAATTCGCGAATGTCGTTTTCGGAATTTTAATTGTAGAAGATATTGTGGTCATTTTATTAATGGTTATGCTTTCTACTATGGCGGTTAGCCAGCATTTTAACGGAGCAGAAATGATTAATTCTTTCGTTAAATTAGGTTTCTTTTTAGCGGTTTGGTTTATTGGAGGAATTTTTATTATTCCAACTTTTTTACGTTCAATTAAGAACTATTTAGATGATGAAACTTTACTAATTATCTCAATTGGGTTATGTCTTGGAATGGTTTATATCGCGGATAGTGCTGGGTTTTCTATAGAATTAGGTGCATTTGTAATGGGGTCTATTCTAGCTGAAACTGTTTATGCAGAAAAAATCGAACATAATTTTCAATCTGTAAAAAATTTATTTGCTACAATCTTCTTTATTTCTATTGGAATGATGATTGATCCTGTTTCAATGTACGAACACAAATGGGCAATTTTAATTGTAACATTGCTGACGATTTTTGGAAAGTTAATTTTTACCACTTTAGGTGCTATAATTTCAGGACAACCGCTAAAACAGTCCGTACAAGTAGGAATGAGTATGGCACAAATTGGTGAATTTGCTTTCATCGTTGCTGGTTTGGGACTTTCTCTTGGCGTAACAAGCGACTTCTTATTTCCTGTTGCAGTCGGTGTTTCGGCAATTACAACATTTACTACACCTTATTTAATAAAATCATCTGACAAAGTTTATACTTTATTGGAAAAAGTTCTTCCACAAAAATTTATTCAAGGTGTTGAAAATTATTCATCTGATACACAACACATTCAAAACGAAAATAAATGGAATAAAATCATCAAACAAACAGTTTCTACAATTTTTATCAATGGAATAATCATTATCGCAATCACATTGATTATCAAAAGCTACGTTTTATTCTTATTAACCGATTGGTTTACCTATTTTGGCGCAAGTTTGGTTAGCCTTACATTGACATTTGTATTGTGTATTCCATTTATTTGGGCAATTATTGGAAATCGACCAAAAAGAGAAATTATTGGAGAGTTTTGGGATGAATCTAATTATAATCGTGCACCAATTATCGCGATTATTTCTATCCGTTTAACTTTAGTTGTAGTTGCTGTAATTTTTATTTATAATCAATTTTTTTCAAGCACAATTGCCTCAATTGTATTAGTTATTGGATTATTGATTACAATGTATTTTCTTTCAAAATATTTCAATCAATTTTACAATTATATTCAAACAAAATTCATTTATAACTTAAATGAACGTGAAATTTTGACTAAAAAAATTGAAGAGAAAAAGAAACAAGATAAATTTCAATATACTTGGGATAACACGCATATTTCGGATATGATTGTTCCGCAAAATGCCAATTTTATTGGTGTTTTTTTGGGTGAATTGGATTGGCGAACAAAATTTCAGATCAATATTGCCTATATCAAACGTGGCGATCGAATTATTCAGACTCCAAATTCTGAATCAGTTTTATATCCTTTCGATAAAATTGGAATTATTGGAACGGATGAACATATTCAACGATTTGAGAAGTATTTGCAAATTATTGGTGAAACTCCTCCAGAAAATAATGATCTTAAAAATACAGATAATTTTACGTTGGATAAAGTAGTTATTCCGAATGATTTTTGTGTTTTGGAGCATAAATCGATTGGCTGGGTAAAAGATACGGCAAAAGGAATTGTGGTTTCGATAGAGCGCGATGGAAAAATGATTCACAATCCTGATCGAAATGTACCAATTGAATTGGGCGATTATTTGACAATTGTTGCCGATAAGAAAAACTTAAAAAACTTTATTCAAGAGTATCATTTAAAATAAAGCGAGTAATTTTGCAAGATGCAGCGTAAGATTATTCACATCGATATGGACGCTTTTTATGCTTCTGTTGAACAACGAGATTTCCCCGAATTAAGAGGGAAATGCATTGCTGTTGGCGGAAATGAAGAACGTGGTGTGATTGCTACCGCTAGTTACGAAGCTAGAAAATATGGCGTCGGCTCTGCAATGTCTTCTGTTGTTGCAAAACGCAAATGTCCACATTTGATATTTGTAAAACCTCGATTTCAAGTTTATAAAGAAGTTTCGAATCAAATTCGTGAAATATTTCTTGAATATACTGATTTGGTTGAACCTTTATCTTTGGATGAAGCTTTTTTGGATGTAACAATTAACCATAAAGACATCGAAATCGCCACAGATATTGCAAACGAAATCAAACAAAAAATAAAGGAACGAACAGATTTGACTGCTTCTGCAGGTGTTTCTTTCAATAAATTTTTAGCTAAAATTGCTTCGGATTATAACAAACCTGATGGACTTTATGTGATTACGCCTAAAATGTCTGAAAATTTTATTGATCAATTACCAATCAAAAAATTTCATGGAATTGGAAAAGTAACTGCCGAACGTATGCAAATGATGGGCATTCATACAGGTTTGGACTTGAAAAACCTAGAATTAGAAAAACTGTTACGGGAATTCGGGAAATCAGGTAAATACTATTACAATATTGTTAGAGGATTAGATTTTAGAGAGGTCAACCCTACTCGATTGCGAAAATCATCTGGTTCAGAAACAACTTTTAGCAAAGATTTAGAAACATTAGAAGAAATGCAAATTGCTTTATTTCCACTAATAGAAGATGTTTGGAACTTTTCTTTAAAAACATCAATTTATGGAAGAACAATTACTGTAAAAATAAAACACAATGATTTTTCGGTTACTACAAAAAGTAAATCAGCATCATTTCCAGTTAAAAATAGAGAACTTTTTGATCTTATTTGTTATGATTTATTAAGTGAAGGTTACTCCTTAGAAAAACCAGTTCGACTATTAGGTGTTGCTATCTCTAATTTATCCAATAATCAAAAAAAATTCGGAACTCAACTAGAAATTCCATTTAGAGAAACTATATAAAATCTTCAATATAATTTATCTTTAATAAGATATGACAAAATCAACTTTTACCATTGTTTATCAAACAAAAGTATGTTCTAATAAATTAATAAAATATGGTAAAACGAGGAACGGCAAACAACGTTATAAACGAGCTAATTATAAATTGTAATATTTTTTAAGTAAAAAAAACTAATATTTTAGATTTTTAAAAACATTATTATAACTTAAATCATATCCTAATTTTTGTATATTAGCATTAGAGTTATCGGAAATAGATTGAAATACTAAGCAATAAGAACCGTTACAAAATAATTACTACTCTTTTTCAACAATATTTATAAAATTTTGATTTTCAATAAATAGTAGCTTTTATAAATACTTTAAAATAAAAAAAAAACCAACTTTTCAGTTGGCTTATTAATTTATCTAAGTAATATCAAAAATTAACAATTCTCGATTACGCTTTTTACCACGCGAATTACATTTGGCATTGCTGTATTCGCTGCATTTAATACATCTTCGTGCGAAACATCGAATGAAATTTCTGGTCCACCTAAATCTGTAATAATAGATAAACAAAAAACGCGCATATCCATGTGACGAGCAACAATAACTTCAGGAACTGTACTCATACCAACACAATCTCCTCCAATAAAACGAACCAATCCGTATTCAGATGGCGTTTCGAAAGTTGGTCCTTGTAATCCTACATAAACTCCTTGATGAACCAGGATATCATTTGCTTTTGCAAATTCTGCAGCTTCATTCAACATTTCTCTGTCATATGCTTTAGACATATCCACAAAACGAGGTCCTAATTCGTCAATATTTTTTCCGCGTAAAGGATGTTCTGGCATCATATTAATATGATCTTTTACCAATAAAATATCTCCAACTTGGAAATTTGGATTAACACCTCCAGAAGCATTCGATAAAACAACTTTCTTAATTCCTAATCCGTTAAATACACGCATTGGGAACGTTACTTCTTCCATCGAATATCCTTCATAATAATGGAAACGACCAGCCATCATCAAAACTTTTTTACCTAAAATAGTTCCGTATACTAAATGACCTTTGTGCCCTTCTACTGTTACTTGAGGAAAGTTTGGTATATCTTTGTAGCTAATAACAACTTTATTTTCTACTTCATCTTCTAATTTTCCTAATCCAGACCCTAACACAATTACAAATTCTGGTTGATCTGGCAATAAATTATTGATGTACTTTACAGCCTCATTAATTCTGTCCAACATACTCTAAAATAGTTTGATTAAATTTTTCTTTATCGTTAATATCGATACTAATCGGAATGTAGTATAAATCGTCCTTTATCATGGATTCTTCCATCAAACGCATATAATCTTTCTCTGTTGTCATGATAATTTTATCAAAACGCTTTCTACCTTCCGTATCTTCGTATCGTTTGTAAATATACTCAATTTCTGATTGACTAAAATTATGATGATCTGGATATTCTAAATGCAAGACATTTGCAAAGTTTTCTTCCGCAAATTTTACCAAACCATCTGTTTTAGCAATTCCTGTAACTAAAATAACATTCAGATTTTTCCAAGTCGATTTCTCAACATTATCCAATTTCCCAATCAATTTGTTATCATAAACAATTTTCGAAAAAAATAATTGCTGATGAGATTTTAAGTTAATCTTTTTCGAAATTTCTTTGTGTTTTTCTTCCGAAATTCTGTCTGGACATTTCGTTACAATAATAATATCTGCACGACGAACTCCACTTCTACTCTCTCTCAAATCACCTGCTGGCAATAAAAAATCTTTGTAATATGGATTATTGTAATCGGTCAACAAAATATTGAAACCAGCTTTTATTCCTCGATGTTGATATGCATCATCCAACAAAATTGCTTCTGCATTATAATGGTCAATTAATTTTTGTGCACCAAAAGCTCTGTCTTCGCAAACAGCAATCAATATTCTATTCTTGAAACGTTGAAAAAACTGCATTGGTTCGTCTCCTATATCATACACTTTTGAAGAATAATTTGCAATCAAAAAACCCTTTGTTTTTCGTCCATATCCTCTACTCAATGTTGCAATTAATTTTTCGTCTTTCAACAAATCAATTAAATACATGATATGAGGTGACTTTCCCGTTCCGCCAACAGAAAGGTTTCCAACATTAATAATTGGAATATTGAATGATGAGGAACGCATCATTCCTATATTGTAAAACAGATTTCGAACCGAAGTTCCTATCCAATATAAACCAGAAAATGGAAGTAAAAATCTACGCCAATTCATTTTTATTTTTAATATTAAGCGAAAATACTATTTTCAATTTTAATTCTAAAGAAAGAAACACTTCATTTCTTTATTCAGCGAAAAAAAACCTATTCTATCGGAACAGGTTTTTAATTATTTATTAATCGTATAATTTATTCAATTCGTTGGCATAACTCGTTTTATCTTCTATCTTCCAACCATAGGTTTTTGCAAGGAAATACAAATCGCCAAGATTTTGAATTAATTGTTGATGTGCTTCTTGTTTTAGTTTGGTTTGATCCACAGTTTTTTCCACATGCTCCACGGCACGTTTTTTAATTCCGTTCAAATCATCTTTACTAAATTTATTGAAAACACTTTGATCCATGTCATAAAAACTAACATCTGGATATACTTGGATTTCAACTGGAGGAATAGATTTGATGATGATTTTTTTATTCACCGAATCCAATTCAATATCCATTTTTTTTAAATCATACGTTGCTTGTGCTTTGGCTTTCACCAAAAGTGTCACCTTTTTATCCGCAGAAAAAATATCAGTTAAACCTGGCAACGATTTTTTTGACGTGTGATTGTATAAATCTGAATAGGTTTGTTCTGCAACAATCATTTTATTCATTCGTTCGATTTGATACGCAATCACATGAGATTGTTCGGTATAGCTTTCAGATTTGAATTTATCCATGATGAAATACGTTATCATCACACCAAAAATAAAGGCTACAACAACAAGAATTATTTTCTTTAAATTATTCATTTGCATAATTTGGAGTCAATGGCGTACCATTCACAATCTGTGCCAAATCTTCTTCTAGATAGCCCGAAACTGGAGATTCTACAATTCTACCAACTTCTTCTTTTTTATTATTATATACGATAATTGTCGGAACGTGAGTCACATTTTTATTGATTTCTTCTCCGTTGAAACTTTTCTTTTGACGATTTACACCAATCACTTTCAAACGATTTTGAGGAAATTTAATATCATCTAAAATTTTGTACAAACGTGGTAATTCACGACGAGAATCTGGACACCAAGTTCCTACAAAAACTTCCAAACGGTAGTTACGTAAATCTTTTAAACCTTTCAATTTACTTTTCTCAACTTCGTAAGTGTCATATTCGTGGTGATACCATTCTTTAAAATCTTCTTCTTCCAAAGCTTTTCTATTGAATTCTCCCGTCAACATTTTCTTCCCATTTTCAGCTGTAATCGTACGATTCAACACTTTATTTTGAGCAAACGATTGCGTAGAAAATCCCAACATTGCAACAAGTGCAATTGCTAATATTTTTTTCATTGTATTTTTAGTTTATAGGTTAAATGTATAAATAATTATGAAATGATTTGCCCATTTTCAACTTTAATTGAGCCAATTTCGAAAGTCGCCAATTGATTCAATAAAGGATAATTTTTGGATGCTCCTTTATAAACTTGTTTTTCAGCATCAATTTCGAGATGACCAATAAATTTTCGCAAATCACCAATTTCAATAATTTTTGCGATTTGCTCTACCGAATTATTTTCTTCGTTGTATTCATCTTCAAAATAAATTCCCAAATCAACAACAGAAGATTTTTCACCATTCAGAATTTGAACATTATGAATCACAACATCCAAATATTTTTGTCCATTTTGAGGAATCGCTAAATATTCATCAAACGGAAAGTTATCTTGCTTAGCTAAAGCATTCAATCCTGCTAAAATAGCCAATGCATTGTATTTTCTTGTTGTATTACGTTGATAATCATTCGGAAAATGTCCCGCTTCAAATAATACGCACGGATAATCCATTTTTGTAAAATTATCCCCAGTAGACATCGGATAGAACTCTGATGTATAACGACCTACATGACCAGGAATTACTTTTTGCAATTCAATATTCATTGCCTGAATAATTCCCATCGTTTTTTCGCGAACTTCGTTTACATCTTCTTCAACATTGTAAGAAGGCGCCAAAAAAGAAAGCGTTGCAGGTTTTGCTGTTTGTCCAACATTGAAAATCGTACGCTGATCATGCAAATTGAATAACGTTTGATAATTTCCTTTCTCCACTTGATTCAACAAAACATGAATTTCTGTTGATTCTTTTGCTAAAAAGTCACGATTAATATCAATTCCAACCGCATTTCTACGTGTATTGACATTTGCACCATCAGGATTTAACATCGGAATAAAATCAATTGTCAATTGAGATAAAATGGTTTGAGCTAATTCAGATTTTTGTTCAAAAAAATTAATCACATCAAACATTGCACGCGTTCCAGAAGATTCGTTTCCGTGCATTTGAGACCAAATCAATAAACGTTTTTCTCCATTCCCGAAACTTAATTTATAAATCTCATTTCCTAAAAAAGATGTTCCAATTTGCTCTTTTTGACTTGATTTTAATGAAAAATAGTGATTTAAAGCTTCAAAATTTAACCATTTCGAATCAAAACCTTCTTGTCTGAAAGTTGAATATTCTTTCTCTAATTGATGAATATCAAACATATTTATTATGTTATACATTTATAATTTCTATGTTATAAATTTTGATTATCAAAATAAATAAAACCATCAATTCGAGTGAAATTCGTTTAGAATTTTGTATCGAGAATAAGGTTTTTGAAGATAAAATATATCTTAATTCTCGATACAATTTTTAAAAATAATCTTTCTAAAAATCACTCGAATTGACGAATTTTAATCCAAAATATACAACATTATTATTTATATTAAATTGATTTCTTGAAAGTTTTGCGACGTTTGTGATTTACAGGATTATATGCTTTCCATAAAACTTGAATACTTTCGTTGTCCGCTAATTCAGGGTTTGTTTCCAAAAATTTGATCCCGTTGTTTCTAAACGTATCAAACATTGCATTAAAAATCAATGCTGTAACTCCCTTTCCTTGAAATTTCGGATCAATTCCAATCAAATAAAATTGAGCAGAATCATTATTTTTACTTGCTTTCATTAAATGCCACCAACCAAAAGGAAAAATTTTACCTTTCGCTTTTTGCATCGCTTTCGAGTAAGAAGGCATCGTAATTGCAAACGAAACCATTTTTCCGTCTTCATCAACAATACAGTTCACAAAATCTGGATTGATAAACGGAATATATTTCTTTTTGTAATATTCTATTTGGTAATCCGCAATTGGCACATAAGTATCCAATTCGCTGTAAGTTTTATCTAACAAATCGAACATTTCGTCGACATACGGAATAATTTCAGAAGTTTTTGTAAACTTCAATTCTCGTAATTTGTAACGTTCTCGAATAATTTTATTAAATTTGATAACCTTTTCTGGCAATTCTGTTGGTGCAGCCAATTCATATTCCACCCACTCATTAGCCGTTTCAAAACCTAATGATTCTAAGTGTTGCGCATAGTACGGAAAATTATATAAACCAACCATTGTAGCCAATTTATCATATCCGAAAGTTAGCAAACCTGCCTTTTCCAAATTCGAAAAACCAACTGGTCCCTCTATATATTCTAATTGATTTTCTTTACCTATTTCCGTGACTTTTGCCAAAAGTACTTTCGTGACTTCGATATCATCAATCATATCAAACCAGCCGAAACGCATTTTACGTTTTTGTTGATTATTGACTTCTTGCCAATTGATAATTGCCGCAACACGTCCCACAATCTTACCTTCTTTTTCAGCAAGAAAATAACGCGCTTCAGCATCTTTAAAAACGGGATTTTTAGAAACATCTAATGTTTCCTTCTCCTCATTAATAAAGGGTGGAACGTAATATTGATTATCCTTATACAAATTCATCGGAAACTTAATAAATGCTTCCAAATCGTGTTTTGATTGTACTTCTATTATGCGAATACTCATAGCTTACAAAGGTAATGAGTTTTGTAATTTCAATTCAAAAATTTTTGAGCAAAATGTCAGTTTTTGTTCATTTTTATATGATTTAATACAGAACTCTGCCAAAAAAACTAACTTTTCTGCTATTTTTGTCTCTATTCACTTATTGGAATACTTTTTGAATTTTGAATAAATATTAAAATTGATTAAAAAATAAAATAGAAAATAGATGACAGGTTATTACATTATTATTGGGTTATTTATGCTGATTAGTTGGTTTGTTAGTAACCGACTGCAAAGTAAATTTAAGTATTATTCGAAGGTACATTTAGCAAACGGAATGTCAGGAAAAGAGATTGCAGAAAAAATGCTTTCTGATAATAATATTCGCGATGTTCGTGTTATCTCTACTCCTGGACAATTGACGGACCATTACAATCCTGCTGATAAAACGGTAAACTTATCGGAAGTTGTTTACCACGAACGAAATGCAGCGGCAGCAGCAGTTGCAGCGCACGAGTGTGGTCACGCAGTACAACATGCGGTTGGTTATAATATGTTGCATTTACGCTCGAAAATGGTTCCAATGGTAAACGTTGCATCTCGCTTAAATCAATGGATTTTGATGTTAGGATTAATCGTGATGGCTTCATCTAAAAATGCAACTTTATTGTGGATTGGTATTTTCCTATTTGCGGTAACAACAGTTTTCGCATTTGTTACTTTACCTGTAGAATACGACGCTTCCAACCGTGCGTTAGCTTGGTTAAAAGGAAACAATATGGTAATGCCAAACGAATATGAAGGCGCAAAAGATTCATTAAAATGGGCTGCAAGAACTTATGTAGTAGCGGCGATTGGTTCATTAGCGCAATTACTTTATTTTGTAATGATGGCAATGGGCGGACGACGAGATTAAAACTTAATTATTATAAAATTAAAAAAATCCCTTCAAAAATTTTTGAAGGGATTTTTTATTATTTCTTATCGTATAATTTATTGTATAAATCTTGATATTTAGCCAAGACATTTTTACGTTTCAATTTTAATGTTGGCGTTAATAATCCATCATCAATTGTCCATTCATCAGGAGTTAATTCAAACTTTTTGATTTGTTCCCAATGTCCTAAACCTTTATTCATTTTTTCAATTTCACGACCTATAATATCTAAAATTGCAGGCTCTTTAATTAAATCTGCCTTCGTTGCAGGTTCAGCAATTCCTTTGATACGTAAATAATCTTTCAACACTTGAAAATTAGGTTGAATAATCGCACAAGGCATCTTCTCTCCTTCTCCAACAACCATTACTTGCTCGATAAAACGAGATTGTTTAAACTTATTTTCAATAATTTGAGGTGCAATATATTTTCCTCCAGAAGTTTTGAACATCTCTTTTTTACGATCAGTAATTTTAAGTAAACCTCTTTCAAGAACTCCAATATCACCCGTTTTGAAATAACCATCTGGTGTGAATGCTTCAGCAGTTTTTTCAGGATCTTTATAATAACCTTGTGTAACGTTAGGACCTTTGACTAAAATCTCTCCATCTTCTGCAATTTTAACCTCGATTCCTTTTAATGGAGCACCAACAGTTCCGATTCCGAAACCATCTTTCTTCATACAATTCACCGAAATTACAGGAGAAGTTTCTGTCAAACCATAACCTTCTAAAATTGGAATTCCAGCACCCCAGAAAATATGATTCAAACGTGCTGCTAAAGGTGCAGATCCCGACACCATACATACTAAATTTCCTCCAACTCCTTCTTTCCATTTACTGAAAACCAAACTTTTCGCGATAGAATGTTTCAACCCAAATAATCCACCTTTTGGATTATAAGGATCGTAATCTTCAACAAGGCTTAAAGCCCACATAAAAATTTTCGTTTTAAGACCTCCTGCAGAAGCACCTGTATTGTAAATTTTATCGTAAACCTTTTCAACTAATCGAGGCACAACCGTCATTACATGTGGTTTGACCTCTTTCATATTATCTCCTAATTTATCGATGCTTTCTGCATACCAAATTCCAATACTCAAATGTTGATACAAATAAATCAACATACGTTCGAAAACATGATTAATCGGAAGAAAACTTAACGCAATCGCATGATTTGGAAAATCTGGAATACGATCAACAGACATTAAAACATCAGAAACGATATTTTCGTGCGTTAATACAACACCTTTCGGACGACCTGTTGTTCCAGAAGTATAAATCAAAGTTGCCATATCAGAAGGTTTTATCATCTCTTTGATACTATCTACTTCATGTTGTGTTGAATTATCTTCACCCAAATCTAAAATTTCTTTATAATTAGGAACTCCAGCAATTTCATCAAAACTATAAATCCCAACCAATGTTGACACTTTATCTTTTACAGCCGCAACCGTATCGTATAAACCTTTATCAGAAACAATGATAAATTTACATTCAGCATTATTTAAGATATAATCAAAATCATCTTCCGAAAGTGTTGGATATAATGGAACGGAAATCGCGCCAACTTGCTGAATACCGATATCACAGATGTTCCATTCGGTACGATTAGTTGAAGTGACTATTGCAATTTTATCTTGTGGCTTGATTCCTAATTGTAATAATCCTCGACTAAATGCATTTGCTTTGCCAACGTATTCTTGCGTAGATGTTTTCACCCAAGTTCCGTTCACTTTAGACACCAATGCATCTTCTCGAGGATTATTTTCTAATTGATTTTGCGGAAAATCAAATAATCTTTTTATTTCCATGGTTTTGAATAATTTTCTTAGTTGCAAAATACTAATAAAAAAATTATAATGCAAGCATATAAAATTATTTTAGTGTAAATCTTACACCAATAAAAACACAGAAATTTTATTTATTTAAGACTTATTCTTCATCATCTAACAAAGACATTTCTTGATCATAAAAATCTAAAGCGTCTTCAATTAAATTAGCAATTTCAGTATTAAATTCTTCGTTATCTTCTTCTTCAGAAATATCTTCAAACCATTCAATATCGTCAGTTTCTACATCTAATAAAAATCGAGGATAATCTGTATGTAAAATAAAGATTTTGTCTGGCATTGTAGAGTTATCAGCCAATAAAAATTTTGGTAATTCCATTTTATATGTTTTTTAATTTATCTTCTAAAATTATTTCTGCATTAGGATTTTCCCTAATCATTTTCTTCGTTTGACGATTGTAACGAATCATCAAAAACACTGCCGAAGCTGTTAATCCAGTTCCTAAACCAATCCACATCCCAAATGCTCGCATTTCAAATACAATAGCTAAGACTACACCAATCGGAATTGCGATTAACCAATATGAAATAAACGTTAGAATAGAAGGGATTTTAACATCAGTCATTCCTCTCAAAGCACCTAGTAATACCAATTGTACGCCATCTGACATTTGGAAAAGCGAAGCAATGATTAATAAGGATGCAGCTAAATTGATAACATCTGGATTGTCTAAATAAATTGTTGGTAACTGATAACGGAAAATAATAAACAAAATTCCACACAAAATCATAAATGATAAAACCATTAAAATACAAGACCAACCTGCCTCTCTTAAGGTTTTATAATCTTTTAAACCTAATTGATTTCCAATACGAACCGTTGCTGCAACCCCAATTCCTGTACACATCATAAAAGTTGTGGAAGCTAAATTTATCGCAATTTGATGAGCTGCTAAATTTACTTTTGCTAATTCTTGATCTGCAATAGAGTTTGTAAATGTATAACCGCAAACAAAGGCTGCCAGAGAGAACGCACTCATTTCAAAGAAAGAAGTTAAGGCGGTTGGAATTCCAATTCCAGCAATTTTTCTGAAAATAGTTTTCTGAAAATTACTTGCCTTAAATTGAACTTCTTGCAAAACTGATTTCGTTTTCTTAAAATTAAACAATACAATAATTAAGAAAATCATCATCACCAAACGCGCAACGAATGTTCCCCAGGCTGCACCAGCGACTTCTAAACGTGGGAATCCCCAATTCCCGTAAATCCAACCATAGTTTAACGTAATATTAATCACGTTACTCAAAACAGTTGCAATTGTAACAGGAATCGTTAATGATAAACCTTCCGATAATTGACGAAAAGTTTGGAAAATCATCAATGGAATCATCGAAAATGTCATAATCGTTAGATATGGAATACATTTTTCCACTACATCAGCGGGTTGTCCCATGTAGAACATTAGCGGTTTCAGAAATGTAATCAATAAGAATAAACCGATTGATAGAGTAATATTCAAGACCAAACTATGCGAAAAATAATTTGCAGCCATTTTTTTATCGCCTTTCGAATCTTCTGCCGCAATCAATGGTGACAACGCAAAACTAAATCCGAAAGCAAATACTAAAACCGCAAAAAATAATGAATTTCCTAAAGAAGCTGCTGCTAAAGCTGTTTTCCCCAAAACCTCATCTTCTATATTATCATATTTTCCACCTAAACCACCAACCATAATGTTATCAATAATGTTGACAGAAATTTGCCCCATTTGAGTAATCATTACAGGAAATGCTAATTTGATATTACGCCTTAAATGCTCTTTTAATTCCAATTTATTCTCTATTTACAATTGCAAAGATACAGCAAAGGTTTTGCTTCTACATTTAAAAATTGTCATGTAATTTAAAATTAATCAATAAAAAAAGACTACTTAAATAAGTAGTCTTTAATATTTATAGAAAATTTTTCTTTTTATTTTGCAACAAATGTTGACGCAATATTCAGTTCATCCATTTGTGTTTGATCAATTGGAGAAGGTGCATCAATCATGACATCGCGACCCGAATTATTTTTAGGGAATGCGATGTAATCACGAATTGTTTCTGAACCATCTAAAATCGATACAAAACGATCAAAACCGAATGCTAAACCTCCATGAGGTGGCGCACCATATTTGAAAGCGTTCATTAAGAAACCAAATTGCGCTTCTGCTTGATCTGGCGTAAATCCTAATAATTCGAACATTCTTGCTTGAACTTCTTTATCGAAAATACGAATAGAACCTCCACCGATTTCATTCCCATTTAAAACTAAATCATATGCATTTGCACGAACTTCACCTGGATTAGTCGCAATTAATTCCATATCCTCTGGTTTTGGAGAAGTAAATGGATGGTGCATCGCGTGATATCTTTCAGATTCTTCGTCCCATTCTAATAAAGGAAAATCTACAACCCATAATGGAGCAAAAACTTCTGGATTACGTAATCCTAAACGCTCTGCGATTTCCATACGTAAAGCCGATAATTGCGCACGAACTTTGTTTGTATTACCAGACATCACCAACATTAAATCTCCTGGTTTTGCGTTCATACGCTCTGCCCAAGCTGCTAAATCTTCTTGCGAATAAAATTTATCTACAGAAGATTTAAATGTTCCATCTTCATTATAACGCGCCCAAACAAGACCAGTTGCCCCAATTTGTGGACGTTGAACCCATTCGATTAATTTATCAATATCTTTACGTGTGTAAGCATTACAACCTTCCGCAGCAATACCAACAATTAATTCTTGTTCATCAAAGATTTTGAAATCTTTTCCTTTAGCTAAGTCTGTGATTTCACCGAATTCCATTCCAAAACGAATATCTGGTTTATCATTTCCATAACGACGCATTGCTTCTGCAAATGTCATACGTGGGAATTGTTCAAATTCTAATCCTTTGAAAGTATGTAATAAATGTTTTGCTAAACCTTCGAAAACATTCATGATATCTTCTTGTTCAACAAACGACATTTCACAGTCAATTTGTGTAAACTCTGGTTGACGGTCTGCACGTAAATCTTCGTCACGGAAACATTTTACAATTTGGAAATAGCGGTCTAAACCTCCTACCATTAATAATTGTTTGAATGTTTGTGGCGATTGTGGTAACGCATAAAATTCACCTGGATTCATACGAGATGGAACCACGAAATCACGCGCACCTTCTGGCGTAGATTTAATTAAAACTGGAGTTTCAACCTCTACAAATTCTTGTGCATCTAAATATTTACGAACTTCCTGCGCAACTTTAGAACGGAAGATTAATTTTTCTTTTACTGGATTACGACGAATATCTAAATAACGATATTTCATACGGATATCTTCTCCACCATCTGTATTATCTTCGATTGTAAATGGAGGCAATGCAGATTCATTCAAAATTGTAATGTTTTCTGCTAAGATTTCAATATCCCCTGTTGGAATGTTTGGATTTTTTGAAGCTCTTTCGATTACAGTTCCTGTAACTTGAATTACGAACTCGCGTCCTAAATGACGAGCAGTTTCAAATAATTCTTTCGAAGAACGTTCTTCATCTAAGATGATTTGTGTGATTCCATAGCGATCACGTAAATCGATCCACATCATAAAACCTTTGTCACGTAACGTTGATACCCAACCGCTTAACGTGACTTTTTCATTAATGTTGGCTTGTGTTAATTCACCACAAGTATGAGTTCTAAACATTTGTCGTCAAATTTATAGGACAAAGGTAAAGTTTTGCGTCGAAATAAAGAAGTTATCTAACTTATTTGAGAAAATAAATTTAATAAAAAAAGCGATTCAAAATTGAATCGCTTTTCATACTATTTACAAGTCGTTTTATATTTTTCAAAAAAGGTTTTGATTCCATCTACAGATTTTAAGTCAAAATCCGTCACATTTAAACTACATTTTATGTATTCGTTGAAATTTTTTTCCAATTTATCATCATTATTATTTCCTAAATAAAGCGCTTTTTCTTGATTAGGTATTTTTATATAAAGTTTATTATTAGACGGTTCTTCTAAAATAAGAAATCCGTTATCTTCATTTAAAATTTTATAGAAATATGAAAAATCAGTGCTTAAACTCATTACATTTCCAATTGAATTAAAAACATTACCAATCGTTTTCAAACCTATATAACAATCTCCTGAATCTGTACAGAATTTTGCTCCTGTGTTTGATTTATATCGTGTAGATTTTTCTTTCCCTTTCTCATTTACAGCTTTTACATAAACTGATTTACCGTAATTTTCAGGTAAAGATTCTATATTGCTTTTTTCAACTTTACTTGTTGCATTTTCAAAATTAATCGAAAGTTTACCAGAAACCTTATTTCCTTTTTCGTCAATAAGAAAACCTGGGACATCATATAAATTGGAAGAATTTGCTTTAGCTTCTGCAATTTTATTCTGATAATCAACCCTTTCCTCTGTTGAATTTTTTATTTGAAGTTGAGTATTTAAAGCAAAACCATTTTTTAAAGCAAATCCTACAATTTGGGTAAAAAATTTATTATTCTTTATATCTCTTGAACTTTTATCTTTTAATGGGTTTTCTAATTCTTTTAATTTTAATGAATAAACTTTATTTAAGTCACTAATTTCTAAAGAATTTCCTCCAAATTCACCTACTTTATAATTATTATTTTCAACTAAAGTATAATTATCTACAGAAAATCCAGAAGGAGAATACAATATTTGTCCAATTTTAATGTTATTTTGATATATAATTCCTTTATTGTCAAAATAAATCCCATTAGATTTCACTAATTCTGTTAATTCATCTAATAATTTATTATAATCTAAAATTTCATTATTATATTCCTCTTGTATATCTCTTTTATCAAGTTGCAAAATTTGTTGTACAATAGATTGATCTATTCCATTTGAAGTAATAATCTTATATTGTCCATTTGAAAAGGTTTTCACAATATCTTTTTCTAAATTAAATAAAGAGAAACCTTTCATATCTGTTTCAAAATCATTAGACTGATTTGATGTTAAATCAATCAATCTAAACCAAATTTTATTACCACCATATGGATATGGTTCAGCTTTATATTCAATAGATAAAATTGGTTTATTTTGTATATCTGACAACGTATAAACACGTTTTTTTCCTTCAACTAATGCAACTTCTTTTTTATCAAATAGAACTTTTCCTTTTTTTATATCAATATCTTGCGCAGAAACATAAAAAGAACCTAAAACAAACAGGCTCAATAGAATTTTTTTCATAGGGTTAAATTTCTGCAAATATAACTGATAGAAACAAAAAGATCCGGTTATAAATGATTATAATCGGATCTTTTATTGTTTATTGTAAGTTTAAACATTTCTCAACTTACTATGTTTATAACCGTAAGTGAAATAAATTGTTAAACCAATTGCAATCCAAATCAAGAAAATCATCCAGTTTTTCAATCCTAATTGCGCCATCATATAAAAACAACACAACATACCAGCTAACGGAATAATAGAAGTTCTTTTGAAAAATGTTCTAACTACCATAAAAACATAAATCATTAAGAATAGAATCATTGGAATTTTGTGTTTGAAAACATCCCATCCTTTTTCCATCTTCTTATCTTCGTAAACTGGTAATTTGCTCAAAGTAGATTTATATTGTTCTGGAGATAATTGTGCCAAATAATCATCCAAAAATTCAATTTCAGATCCTGTTAATTCATTAATTGTTGCATAAGAATCTTTTAATTCTTTTGGCGATAACGAATTTACAAAATGTTCAATTGGCATAGGTTGCGGTTTATTCGTAAAGAAATCAATCGAATCATCTTTAAATGTTGTTGCGCATAAAAATACAATCACGGCAGTTACAATTGGCATAATGTATTTTGCATTGATAAAAGGCGTTTTAAAATTTCCTCTTTTCGCATTTGGATCGGCATCCATACGAAGTACAGCAGCACAAACTAACACAAAAGCAAACAAAGTTCCAATAGAACAAGCATCAACAACCAATTCCAAATCTGTAAATAAAATAGGAACTCCAACTACAAATCCAGTAAAAATAGTTGCAAAAGAAGGTGTTTTAAATTTCGGGTGAATAGTAGAAAATTTCTTTGGTAATAAACCATCACGAGACATTGTCATCCAAATACGAGGTTGCCCAATTTGAAAAACAATAAATACACTCGCCATCGCTACTACAGCCGAAAAAGCAATAATTCCTGCCAACCACTTTAAATCTTGAATTTTATCAAAAACATACGCCAAAGGATCTCCAACATTCAATTCAGAATAATGAACCATTCCCGTAATTACTAAAGCAATCAGCACATATAAAACAGTACAAATAATGATAGACGCAAAAATTCCACGAGGCAAATCTCGCTTCGGATCTTTACATTCTTCCGCAGTTGTGCTAATCGCATCAAACCCAATATAAGCGTAAAAAACAGACGAAACTCCAGCCAAAACACCTCCTACTCCATTCGGTGCAAAAGGATTCCAATTATCTGGATTCACATAAAAAGCACCAACCACAATTACCAAAAATACCACAGCTAATTTTAACACAACCATTGCATTACTTGCTTTTCTCGATTCATTAATTCCACGATAAACCAAAGCTGTAATCAAAAAAGTAATGATTAATGCAGGAATATCCACCACTAAATTAAATCCTAAATATGGAGCATCTTTAAAGGCTAAATATTTTGGAATCTCTTGCGCATAAGGCGAATTCGCAATTCCTTCTAATGTTTTACCTTTCGCTAACTCATTCGAAACAAATTCAAAACCTTCTCTCGCCGTAAAATAATCCATTGTCATCCATTCTGGCAGATGTAATCCCATCCCGGAGAGCAAGGTGGTAAAATAATCACTCCACGAAATCGCGAGCACAATATTCCCAATCGCATATTCCATAATCAATGCCCAACCAATTACCCAAGCAAATAATTCTCCAAATGCAACATAGCTATAGGTATACGCACTACCCGAAACAGGCACTAACGAAGCAAATTCTGCATAAGCAAAAGCTGTAAAACCACAGGCAATTGCCGTAAAAATAAAAAGGAAGATAACTGCTGGTCCACCTTCAAAACTTGCTCGACCAATAGTACTAAAAATACCAGCTCCAACAATTGCGGCGATACCAAAACCTGTTAAATCTCGAACACCTAAAGTTCTTTTCATTGTAGTCGTGTTCTTTGCAGATTCTGCTAAAATGGATTCGACAGATTTTTTTCTGAATAATTGTGACATAATTTATTTAAAAACGGGCAAATATAAAAAAGACAATCCCAAATTCGGATAGAATCCGTATAAATATTGGTTTTTTATTCAAATTTTCTTTTTTATTCTGCTTGGTTAGATTAATTTTAAATTTAATTCAAAAAATTAACATGAAACAATTTTTATTTGCAATTGCTTTAACTGCTACTTTAGTAAGTTGTGATTCTACAAAACCAATTTCTCAGGAGAAATATCAAAAGAGTCTTGTAAAATATACAGACAAAATTTCTGAAGCTGAATTAAAAAAACAGCTTTACATCATTGCTGCGCCTGATATGGAAGGTAGAAATGCTGGAACTGAAGGCGAAATAAAAGCGGGAAACTATATCTCTAATTATTACAAAGAATTAGGAATTAATGGACCAAATAATAATTATTTCCAAATTATTCCTGCTGGAACTTTTAACCGAGTAAAAGGTCAAATGAGAAATGTGATGGGATTCATCAAAGGATCAGAAAAACCAGAAGAAATTGTGGTGATTTCGGCACATTATGATCACGAAGGAATAAAAGATGGAAAATTATATGCTGGTGCTGATGATGATGGTTCTGGAACTGTTGCTGTAATGGAAATTGGTCGTATTTTCCGCGAAGCTGAGAAGAAAGGAATTCGTCCAAAACGTTCGGTTTTATTGCTACATGTTTCTGGTGAAGAAAAAGGATTATTAGGTTCTAAATATTATTCAGAACATCCAATTTTTCCTCTTGCAAACACAGTTGCAAATGTTAACATTGATATGATTGGTCGAGTAGACTACGAACATAATGAACAAACAAGAGACTTTGTTTATGTAATTGGTTCTGAAATGTTGTCTTCTGATTTACACAAAGCTGTTTTAGCAGCAAATGATGGATTAGGAATTAATTTAGATATGCGTTACAATACGCCAGATGATCCAAATCGTTTTTATTACCGTTCTGACCACTATAATTTTGCGAAACATAACATTCCGTCTGTTTTCTTCTTTAATGGTGTGCACGATGATTACCACAAACCAGGCGATACACCAGACAAAATTGAATATGATTTATTGACGCGTCGTACAAAATTAGCTTTCAATACAATTTGGATTTTAGCAAACGTCGAAAATAGACCAGTTGTAGACAAAGAATCTCCTATGCCTTCTACAAGATAAATATAAAAAGTATACATTAAAAAATCCCTTGAATTCAAGGGATTTTTTGCTTTATAGATTTTTCTTTCTTATAAAGATAAAGTAACTCAACCCTAAAAAGAAAATATTGTATATAAGGTTGATATAATCTAATCTTTCTAAAGATGCTATTTGATTCATTAAGTTATCAAATGATTTTGGAGAACTTGAATAAGGAATGAAATCTGCAAACTTTTTACTACTAATCACAGAACAAAAAACAGTTACAAATAGAGAAAAACCTACTGGATAAATAAAACTTCTGAAGAATAAACTCAAAGCAAATTGTATCATAGATACAGCTAAACATCCAATCCATAATTTGAAAAAAGTGTAAAAAGCAATTTCTCTAAAATCAAAATTCTGAAAACCATAATTTGGTGAAATAAATTGTAATAAATATCCACTTAATAGAAAAAACACATAAGCCCCAACAACAGAAAAACTGACTATAATTAAAATAAATAAAGCTTTGGCTAAATAAATTTTAGCATGTGAAATGGGCAGTGTAAATAACAATTTATAATTGTTGTTCTTATATTCTACATCGCAACATGAATGCACAAACACAGCAATTAAAACTGGAAATAGCATATAGAAAAACATAAAAACATATCGTCCTAAAAAACCGTACCACGGATTCAAAGCAATAGGTTCCATTGGTACTTTATAAATTAAATAGAAAAAAACACCTAAAACGACTAAAGTTGGTAAAAATAATACACCAAAAATTTCTTTGTTTTTTGATAATTTATATAGTTCGGAAGCAAATGCTTTATAAAATGTATTTGTCATTTTAGTGTTGAATTAGGTTAATAAAAATTTGTTCAAGATTAGCTGTTTCAGACTGAACATCATAAATTTTAATGTTATGCTGAATTAATTGTTGTATTTTTTGATGAAAATCATCATCGTTTTCAATTTCAAAATGCATGACGTTATCTTCAATTATTACATTTTCAAAAAGTTGTTTTGCTTTCTCTGCATCATTTATTTTTATAGCAACTTTACGAACAACATTCCCAAGTAATTCTTCTTTTTTGCCTTCAAAAATCATCTTTCCTCCTTCTATAATTCCAATATGCGTAGCAACTCGTTCTAATTCACTTAAAATATGACTTGACAAAAAAATCGTTTTACCTGATGCATTCAACCTCAAAAACAATTCGCGCATTTCATAAATTCCTTGTGCATCCAATCCATTAAGAGGTTCATCTAAAATCAAAATTTCTGGATCATGAAAAATCGCTATTGCAATTCCCAAACGTTGTTTCATTCCCATCGATAAATCAGATGTTTTATAATGTTCCGCGTACAACAAACCAACCAAATCTAACACTTCACTAATTCGCTCCTCACCTTTTTGATAAATTACATCTAAGTATTTTAAATTTTCATAAACAGTCAATTTTGTGTAAAAACAAGGCGCTTCAATCAAATTACCTGTTAAAGCATGAATCTTAATAGGATGTTTTTTGATACTCAACTCATTCAAGAAAATAGTATCTTCATTCGAATTCAATAATCCTAAAAGCAATTTTATTGTTGTCGATTTTCCTGCTCCATTTCGCCCCAAATAGCCATAAATACTTCCTTTCGGAACATTAAGATTAACTTGATTTAATATTTGTTTTGACCCGAAACTAAAATTCAAATCTTTTATTTCTATACTTTTCATTATTTCTCTTCTTTTAGTGGTGTTGGTTCTTGATTAACATCGATGTAAAAAATTCCATCTACAAAGTCACTCCATTTTGCTTTTACATTCATTCCTTGATCTATAACTGAATAATACTCAGATTTTAGTGCAGATTGATTCGGAATTTGACTAAAATCTAAAAAGAAATAAGGCTGATTAAGTTGATGAAATGCATTCTCTACCGCATATTTATTAGGTGTATTAATTATTTGTTTCAGAGGATTATAAACGCCATACGAAGTAAAACCAATTGCATACGATTGGTTCTTGTATTTTTCTTTGATATATTGTCCCAATGGTTTAAAATTATTCGGATAATATTTTTTGTAAGCATGTACATTCGCCGACCAAATAATTACTTTCTGATTTGGATAAAGAGAATCCAATTGATAAATTAAATTCTCTACCATCAAAGAATCTCTAAAATTCATACTTTCCTTAGTTCCAGATTTATACATCAAATTTTTCTGAATATGGTTTTTAATATCTTTCAGATAACGTGAATAGATTTTAGTTTCTTCAGTTTTTGGAAGCCTTGATATTCGTAATGAAATCGATTGTAACTCTTTAAGGAGTTGAGTAATTTCATTTTTTTTATATGTAGCTTCAGTAAATTTTTTATATCTAAAAATTGTAAGATTATCAATATTTTGATTTAAAAAAGGGTAATCATATAAAGATATATTTTGATTCGCTAAAAACTCTCTTAATAATTTTATACGTCTTAAATACCCATTATTTAAAATTTCTGTCAGTAAATCACCAGAATATTGCATATCAAAACCACCTAATGTGATTGGATTATTTGTTTTCTTAGTTTGTAAATAATAGTTATTTAGAGGTTGAGTTTCTTTATTATCCCACCAAAAATTAAACATACCAAGTCCCGCAATCGAATCTTTTCCAACACCTAAAGTTCCTTTTTCCATTTCTTGGTTGGTTATCCACATATCATATTGTCCAGCTTCGTACAAGACAACATTGTAATCCAAATTTTCGTGCAAATACTTTATCAAGCGTGATTTGGCTTTAAAAGTTTGTCCATCTTGATGTATACCTTCACCCAAAAAAACAATACGATTATCTTTTAACATCATTTTCAAAAATTCTAAATCCTGATTATTTTGTTCAGTCATTTCAATCGAATTTATTGGATGTTTATATTGATTTGTTTCAGCGATTATCTTCTCTGAGTCATCATTGAAAGTTTTCTTGAAAACAAAAACATTCAACAATACTGCACTGAGTAAAGTCAAAATTGTAAATAGTGTTAATTTCTTCATGAATCATTAGTGTTATTTAAAAATAGTATTTTTCGTATTACATCACGTTTTTATTTTTTCATTTATAATAATATGATTCATAAAAAAATAAAAAGGTTGGTTGAGAATCAAAAAAATTTAAAACTTCTTTAATAAAACTATATTGTCGCAATTCCGTAACTTTGAGGAACAATAAAAAACAAACAATGAATAACGATATTCTTAATTTGGAACCAAAAGCAATCTGGAAAAACTTCTCAGCATTGAATTCAGTTCCAAGACCTTCTAAGAAAGAAGAAAAAGTACGTCAGTTCATCATCAAATTTGGTGAAGATTTAGGTTTACCTGTCGAAACGGACGAAGTAGGAAATGTTTTAATCAAAAAAGCTGCTTATCCAGGAATGGAAGACCGTAAAAAAGTGATCATGCAATCGCACTTGGATATGGTTTGTCAAAAAAATAACGATGTAACATTCGATTTTGAAACACAAGGAATTGAAATGTACATTGAAGATGATAAATTTGTTACAGCAAATGGAACAACTTTAGGTGCAGATAACGGAATTGGAGTTGCGACAATTATGTCTATTTTAGAATCGAAAGATATTCCTCATCCAGCTATTGAAGCATTTTTTACAATTGACGAAGAAACTGGAATGACTGGTGCTTTAGGTTTGAAAGCTGGATTCTTATCTGGGAAAATCTTGTTGAACTTAGATACCGAAGAAGATGATGAATTAGACATTGGTTGCGCTGGTGGTGTTGATGTAACGGCGACAAAAGCTTACACTACAGAAGCTACTAACGGAACTGCTTTTACCTTAACATTAAAAGGTTTGAACGGTGGACACTCTGGAATGCAAATTCACGAAGGTTTAGGAAATTCGAACAAATTAATTGCTCGTTTATTAAATGCTGCAACTGAATTTGGTTTACAAATCGCTCATATGGAAGGTGGAAGTTTACGTAACGCTATTCCTCGCGAGTCTTGGGCTAAAATTGTGATTCCTACAGATAAAGTTGACGCTTTCAAAGCTTCTTACGAAACTTTACGCGCTGAAATTATTGAAGAATATGAAACGAAAGAACCTAAAATGGTGATTACACTAGAACCAACTGATGCAACTGATGCAATGTCAGCACAAGATTCTAAAGTTTTTGTTCAAACAATTATGGCAGCTTTCAATGGTGTTTACAGAATGAGTCCAGATGTTGAAGGTTTAGTAGAAACATCTAACAATGTGGCTCGCGTAGAAGTTATTGACGGAAACGCTCGTGTTTTATGTTTAACGCGTTCTTCTATAGAATCAGGTAAAGAAGCATTAGCACAAACATTAAAAGCTGGTTTCGAATTAGGTGGTTTTGAGGTTAAATTCTCTGGTTCTTACCCAGGTTGGAAAGCAAATACTCATTCTGAAATTTTAGAATTGATGAAAGGAATTTATGTTTCAAAATTTGGAGAAGAACCAAAAGTTGTGGCTTGCCACGCAGGTTTAGAATGCGGAATTATTGGAACAAATTATCCAGGTTTGGATATGATTTCTTTTGGTCCAAACATCTCTGGTGCTCACTCTCCTGACGAAAAAGTAGAAATTGCTTCTGTACAAAAATTCTGGGATTATTTATTAGATATTTTAAAAGATATTCCAAACGATGGTCCAGTTAATTACAGCTGTGCAAATTCAAAAAATATATAATTTAAGCTGAAAACTTAATCTAAAGACCACTTTTGCAAGTGGTCTTTTTTTACAATAATACTTTTTAAACAATTCTTTTAATCAAATTAAAATTTTTCTATAATTCTATTTATTTCAGAAAAAAAATCATTAATCATTCATAAGATTAAAAAACAATTATTTACAATTTTATCACCTTATTTTTACTTCTTCAAATAAGCATAATCATTTAATAATCTAGACTATATTTGTTTAACACGTGATTAAAAATGCTTATTGAAAAATGAATCTTATAACAAAATACAGTAAAGTTATTGTTTCTACACTTGTTGTTCAGACAACTTTTGCACAAATAAATCCGCCAATTGAAAATCCTTTTACTCATAATTTAGGGGGCTTCAATTACGGAACGAAAGATTCTCCAGACGGTAACGAATGGGAATCGCCAATGAATTTATCCTTCAACAAAGAATTACCTAAAAGCTATTTTTTCTCTTTTGAGAATCAAAATCAAGCTGTAAAACTTTTACCAGAAAATAGTCCATATTGGATGAATTTGAATGGTACTTGGAAATTTAATTGGGTAAAAAACCCAAACGAAAGACCGAAAAATTTTTACGAAAACAATTTTGATACCTCTTCTTGGGCTGATGTTCCTGTCCCGATGAGTTGGAATATTTTTGGAATTCAGAAAAATGGAGATTTAAAATATGGTGTTCCAATTTATGTCAATCAAAAAGTTATTTTTCAGCATGCTGTAAAAGTTGATGATTGGAAAGGCGGTGTAATGAGAGAGCCTAACAAAGATTGGACAACATATATTTATAGAAATGAAGTTGGTTCGTATAAACGTACATTCGATGTTCCTAAAAATTGGGATGGACGTGATATTTACATGAATTTTGATGGAGTAGATTCATTTTTCTACTTATGGATTAATGGAAAATATGTTGGTTTTTCTAAAAATTCTAGAAATTTAGCTTCATTTAACATTACACCTTATCTAAATAAAAAAGGTGAAAATTCTGTAGCAGTTGAAGTCTATAGGAATTCTGACGCTTCATTCTTAGAAGCACAAGATATGTTTAGATTGCCAGGAATTTTTCGTACAGTTTCATTAACATCAAAACCGAAAATCCAAGTTAGAGATTTGGTTGTAATTCCTGATGTAACGAATAACTATAAAGATGATGAACTAAATATTTCGGCTGATATTAGAAATTTATCAAATAAAGTCGCAAAAGGTTATAAAATTGCTTATACACTTTATCAAAATAAATTATACAGCGACGAAACTGAAAAAATTGCAACAACTGAATATATTATCAATTCTGATGCAGTTACAATCAATCCTAATTCTTCATCTATTTACAAACTAAAACTAAAACTAAAGAATGCAAATCTTTGGTCAGCAGAGCGTCCTTATCGTTATACGTTAGTTGGAGAATTAAAAGATGTAAAGAACAAAACAATCGAAACAGTTTCGACGAATGTAGGATTTAGAAAGGTTGAAATTAAAGATACAAAAGCTGAAGATGATGAGTTTGGTTTGGCTGGACGTTATTTCTATGTAAATGGAAAAACAGTAAAACTGAAAGGTGTTAACCGCCACGAAACAAATCCTGAAAAAGGAAAAGTTGTGACACGTCAACAGATGGAAGAAGAAATTAAGTTGATGAAACGTGCAAATATTAACCATGTTCGTAACTCACATTATCCAGATGATCCTTATTGGTATTATTTATGCGACAAATATGGGATTTATTTAGAGGACGAGGCCAATGTAGAAAGTCACCAATATTACTACGGTGAAGCTTCAATCTCTCATCCAAAAGAGTGGAGAGATGCGCACGTGGCACGTAATGTAGAGATGGTTCATGCAACAATCAATCATCCTTCTATCGTTATTTGGTCTTTAGGAAATGAGGCTGGTCCTGGAAATAATTTTGTTGAAGCCTACAATGCAATCAAAAAAATTGATACTTCTCGTCCTGTTCAATACGAGCGAAATAATGCAATTGTTGATATGGGATCTAATCAATACCCTTCTATCAATTGGGTTCGTGGTGCTGTACAAGGAAATTATAAGTTAAAATATCCTTTCCATATTTCTGAATATGCGCATGGAATGGGAAATGCAGCTGGAAATCTGATAGATTATTGGGAAGCAATGGAATCTACCAACTTCTTTATGGGAGGTGCTATTTGGGATTGGGTTGACCAAGCAATGTATTATTATGATAAAAAGACAGGCGAAAAATTCTTCGCTTACGGAGGTAATTTCGGGGATAAACCAAATGACGGAACGTTTGTAAACAATGGATTAGTTTTCGCTGATTTAAAGGAAAAACCTTCTTACTGGGAAGTTAAAAAAGTCTATCAAAATGTTGGTATAAAACCTGCAAATATCTTGAATGGTGAAATCGAAATTTTTAATAAAAATTATTTCATTTCGTTAGAAGATTACACGCCAGAATGGGCTTTATACGAAGATGGAATCGAAATTGAAAGAAGTACAGCTTTTATTGAGCCTAAAAAAATCATTAGTCCTCGCGAAAAACAAATCGTTCGTTTACCAATTAATCAATCAAAATTAAAACCTACATCAGAGTATTTTGTAAAAATTCAATTCAAGCAAAATCATGATCAATTGTGGGCGAAGAAAGATTATGTTCAAATGGAAGAACAAATTTTTGTGAAAGCTGCAGAACAAATTCCGACAATTCAAGAAGTTCAAAAAACAAATCAAATTACCATAACAGATTCAGAAAAACTAAAAACAATTAGTGGAAATGGTTTCGCTGTAAAATTTGATAATCAAACTGGAACTATTTATAGTTTAAATTATAATAACCAAACGATTATTAAAGATGGTGACGGTCCAAAATTAGATGCTTATCGTGCACCAATGGATAATGACAACTGGGCGTATCAGCAATGGTTTCAAAAAGGTTTACATAATTTAAAACACAAAGTTTTATCATCAACTTCTTACACAAGAAAAGATGGCGCAATTGTATTATCGTATGTTGTAGAATCACAAGCGCCAAATAGCGCATCACTTTTAGGAGGTACTTCTGGAACATATAAGATCGAAGAACACAAAGACCAAGTATTTGGGGAAAATGATTTCAAATTTACTTCAAATCAAGTTTGGACGATTTATCCAGATGGTTCAATCGAATTATCGTCAAGTATTACTTCAAATGACGAATCGCTTGCTTTAGCGCGTTTAGGTTATGAATTGAAATTACCAGAAAATTTGAGCAATTACAACTATTACGGACGCGGTCCGATTAATAATTATGCAGATCGTAAAACCGCTCAGAATATTGAATTTCATAAAAGTACAGTGAAAGATCAGTTTGTACCGTGGCCAAATCCGCAAAGTATGAGTAATAATGAGGAAGTTAGATGGAGTTCTTTAACTGATACTTCTGGAAATGGGGTTGTTTTTGTAAGCAAAGATTTGATGTCAACTTCTGTTTTGCCTTGGAGCGAATTAGAATTAACGCAAACGCCTCATTTCTATCAATTACCAAAAAGTAATGGAACGTATATGCATTTAGATGCTGGTGTTACAGGGCTTGGAGGAAATAGTTGTGGGCAAGGACCACCATTAGAACAAGATCGTGTAAAACCAAACGCAACAACTTTTGGATTTATTATTCGTCCTGTTCAAAGCAATAATTATTCAACGCAAGCAAAAGTAAAAGGAGCAGGAGATTCTCCACTTCTTATTACACGAAACAAAATTGGGGAAGTTACAATTTTGAGCCAAAATCAACATGCAGATTTGTATTACAAAATCGGGAATGGAAAAGAAACGAAGTATACAGAACCTTTCAAATTGAGAGATGCGAATACAATTGTTACTTGGGATAAAAATAATCCGAACATTAAAGTTTCTTCAAAATTTACTAAAATAGAAACGATTCCGTTACAAGTTGTTTTTGCTTCAAGTCAAGAAACTGGAGAAGGAGATGCTGCAAATCTTGTAGATCGTAATCCAAGCTCTATTTGGCATACGATGTATTCTGTCACTGTTGCGCAATATCCTCATTGGGTTGATTTTGATGCAGGAGAATTCAAGATGATTAAAGGATTTACATATTTACCTCGTCAAGATGGAGCTAATGGAAATATAAAAGATTATAGAATTCAGATTAGTTTAGACGGAAAAAATTGGAGTAACCCTATCAAAGAAGGTTCTTTCGAGAAAAACACTAAACTGCAAACAATTTTGTTCGACAAACCAATTCGCGGAAGATATATCCGTTTCACAGCTTTAAGTTCTCAGAATGGACAAGATTACGCTGCTGGATCCGAATTTGGAGTTTTAGTTAACTAACATTTTTACTCATAGTTTTTTCAAAAGGAATTCATATCATACAAAATGGTATGAATTTCTTATTTTTATACCTCACATCAATTTAACATCAAACCAAAATGTCATCAAATCGATATCCTCAACGCATTGTTTGCTTAACCGAAGAAGGAACTGAAATTATGTATAACATTAACGAACAACATCGTTTAGTAGGAATTAGTGGTTTTACCTATCGTCCGCCACAAGCAAGAAAAGAAAAACCTAAAGTTTCAACTTTTTTAGATGCTAAATTTGAAGATATCATCAATTTGAAGCCAGATTTTGTTGTAGGATATTCTGATTTACAAGCTGATATTGCAGCAGAATTAATTAGAAGAGGAATTAATGTTTTTATTTTTAATCACCGAACAGTTGATGAAATTTTAAATATGATTGTGCAATTTACTTCATTGATTGGTTGTCAAGATAAAGGATTAAAATTAGTCGAATTTTACGAAAAGAAACTCGAAGAAGTAAAACAACAAGCAACTCTTCTTCCCTATCGCCCAACAGTATTTTTTGAAGAATGGGACGAACCAATTATTTCGGGAAGCGCTTGGGTTAATGATTTGATAGAAATTGCTGGTGGAAAATTAGCTTTTCCAGAACTCAAAAATAAAGCTTTAGCTAAAGATCGTATTTTGTTGGATGAACAAGTGATTGAACGAAATCCTGATATTATTATCGGTTCGTGGTGTGGTAAAATGTTCAAACCCGAAAAAGTAAAACAACGAATTGGTTTCGAAAACGTAAAAGCTATTCAACAAAATCATTTATACGAAATAAAATCTGAATTGATTTTACAACCTGGTCCTGCTGCTTTAACCGATGGTTTGGATAAAATTGTGGAGATTATTACAAATTATAAATAAATATATGGATCCGGATTTTTTAATTTTGTATACTAAAGTAATTTTAGTCCTTCACTTCGTATTCGATATTTTATTATTAATTATTTCTATTGTTGCTCACGGAAAAAAAATAAGTTTTAGTAATTATCTAATTTTCATAACAATTTCTATATTACTATTATCAATAATAAGATTATCTATAAAAGAATATCTTGGTGTTTCAATTTATGAACTAAATATAGTAACAAATATTCTCGAAAAACTTTTATACATAGCATTCGGAATTATATTAATAATTGGAATTTCTAAATTAAAAATCAATAAAGAAGAAGAATAAAAATCCCGCTGAAAGCGGGATTTAATTTATTGTATAATATTGACTTCTCTAACCAATGTTACGCCATATTTGGCTTTCACATCTTCTATAATTCGTTCAGACAAATCATATATTTCGCGTCCTGTTGCATTTCCATAATTCACCAAGACCAAAGCTTGTTTGTCGTGAACTCCCGCATCTCCAAAACGTTTTCCTTTCCAACCTGCGTGTTCTATTAACCAACCAGCAGCTAATTTTACACCTAAATCAGTTTTGAAATGAGAAATTTCTGGATGAAGTTTTTCAATCTCAGCAAATTCTTCATTCGAAATCACAGGGTTTTTAAAGAAACTTCCCGAATTCCCTATTTGCGAAGGATCTGGTAATTTACTTTGACGAATTTTGATCACAGCTGCACTAATTTCTTGAATCGTTGGATCAAAAATTTGCTCCTTTTCCAATTCAGATTTTATTGCACCATAATCAACATGAAGTTTATGATTTTTCTTTGTCAGTTTAAACGTAACTGCCACCAAGACATATTGACCTCTCAATTCATTTTTAAAAACAGATTCGCGATAACCAAACTGACATTCTTCATTTGTAAAAGTACGTTCATCACCCGTTTCCAGAACTAATGTCTGAACTTCTTCGATATAATCTTTTACCTCTACGCCATACGCACCAATATTTTGCATCGGTGCAGTACCAACATTTCCAGGAATCAACGAAAGATTTTCTAATCCTCCGAAATCATTTTGCAACGTCCATTCAACAAAATTATGCCAATTCTCGCTTCCTTGCGCTTTTACATACACAAAATCATCATCTTCATTGATAATTTCGATTCCTTTCAAATTCAGTTTTAACACAATTCCAGGGAAATCGTCTACAAAAAGCATATTACTTCCTCCTCCTATAAATAAAATAGGTAAATCTTTTTGACGACGAAAAACCAAAACTTTTCGCAAATCTTGAATAGTTGCAACATCAGCAAAATATTTTGCTTTCGCTTCTATTCCAAATGTGTTATATAATTTTAATGAATAATTTTCGATGATTTCCATCTTCGTATTTTTCTTATGATCTAATTGTTCCTGGATATTGTTCTAAAGCTTCTTTCAAGATTTCGACAGAACGAACCAAATCTTCTTCTTTCAAAACATAAGCCAAACGAACTTCTTGAATTCCTGAATTTGGAGTTGAATAAAATCCTGCTCCTGGTGCCAACATTACTGTTTCTCCATTTGATGAGAAAGATTCTAATAACCAGATTGCAAATTTTTCTGCACTATCTACAGGTAATTGAATCATACAATAAAATGCTCCTTTTGGATTTGGACAAACAACACCTGGAATTTGTTGTAAACCTTCTACCAAAGTGTTGCGACGTTTTAAATATTCTGTACGACAATCTTCAAAATAAGTTCCTACGTTTCTGTGTGCTAATGTTGCAATGTACTGAGAAATTTCAACTGGACTTAAACGCGCTTGAGCATATAACATTGCTGCTTTTAAGAATTTCTCGTTACGTGTAATTAAAGCTCCAGAACGAGCTCCACATAAAGAAAAACGTTTCGATTCAGAATCAATTACAATTGCATTATCTTTCAATTCTGGGAAACTTAAAACAGATGTAAATTCTTCTTCTGTATATAAATATTCTGCATAAACTTCGTCCGCAATTAAATATATATCATGCTCTAAAACCAAATCTTTCAATTGATTTAATTCTTCTTTCGAATATACATAACCTGTTGGATTCCCTGGATTACAAATTAATATAGCACGTGTTTTATCTGTAATTTTTTTTGCAAACTCTTCTACTGCAGGTAATGCAAAATTATTTTCAATTGTAGATGGAACTGGAACAATATTTACATCGTTTTCACATGTAAATCCATTATAATTTGCATAAAAAGGTTCTGGAATAATAATTTCATCTCCTGGATTTGCAATAATTCCGAAAATAAATAATAAAGCTTCCGAACCTCCTAATGTTGCAATAAAATTTTCTGGCGTTAATTCAATTCCGCGATTTGTAAAATAATCTGCCAAAGCCTGACGATATTCCAACGTTCCTTCTGAGTGCGTATAAGAAATAATGTTTGAAGGAAAATTTTTCAATCCTTCTAAAACAGCTTTTGGCGACTCAATATCGGGCTGTCCAATATTTAAGTGATAAACTTTCGTTCCTCTTTTTTTCGCTGCATCTGCGTATGGCACCAACTTTCTGATTGGAGAAGCTGGCATATTTTGTGATTTTTCAGATAATATTAACATTTATTGTAATTTTTAAAATTTGATTTGAATTCTTTGGTATTGTTTTTGTAATTTTAAAGTGTAAATATAAAAAACGTTTAATCTCAAAAAAAACTTTATTATGAGTAAATTAAATAATGCAACTAAATTATTAGCAGGTTTAGCAATTGGAACAGCAATCGGAGCAGTAGTAGGTTTATTATATGCGCCAGAATCAGGGAAAGACACTCGCAAAAAATTAAAAAAAGAAGCTGACAAATACAAAAAAGAGTTAGACAAATACGCGAATGATTTTTCTGATAAAGCGAAAAAAACAAAAAAAGAATTAGAAGCTAAATTAGACGAAGTAAAATCAAAATTAGCAGAACAAAAAGACGAGTTTGTAGCAAAAGCGAAAGAAGCTGGAAAAGATTTAAAATCTAAAGCAAACCAAACAAAAGAAGATTTAAAAGACGAATTTCAAGAAAACGTAGGAGTTTAATTTCTTCGAAATACAACATTCCTTAAAATTTATAATTAACTTTGTCTGAAATAAATCAATTTTATGTTTAATGAACTAAAAGTTTATATTAATAATAGAATAACTTTAGCTAAATACGATCTCGTAGATTCGCTGAGTAATATGTTGGCGAGCGGTATTTATGTATTAATTATTGCCGTATTTTCTTTGTTTCTATTATTATTAGGAAGTTTAGCATTAGGATTTATTTTGGGAGGTTATTTTAATGATACAGGATTAGGTTTTCTTGCTGTAACTGGAATTTATTTCTTAATGATGGTTTTTTCTATTCTATTTAGAAAGAAATTAAAACTTTTCTTGACAAATATTGCCGTAGAAAACGCGATGGAAGCTATGTCTAACCAGGAAGATGACGAAGACGACGATGAAGAATAAAGAACAAATGTCTGCGATAAAAAATTTAGACGATTTGCGAATGGCAAAACGTAAACTAAAATTACAAATGAAAGTTGCTGAAAATAAACATGAAAATTCATTTGTAAATAAAGCAGTTAATCTTGTAACAAACTTAAAATCCGATACAAGTTTTACTTCTTCTAAAGTTGAAAGTGCATTAAATTGGGCTGGAGATAAAGCTTCAAAAAAATATCCAATGAAGGGAATTACAAAAATTTTAATTTCTGGATTGATTATGATAGCGGTTCCAATTATTACGAATAAAATTCAGGAATATATAGAAGAAAAATTATAAAATTATTTGATATTAAAAAACCACTTCGTTTGAAGTGGTTTTTTTGTGTGTTAATTTTAAGCTCGACTAATATTTTTCGTGAAAATATTCGTTTGGTATAATCGTTTTATTCTTTTTATCAACAGCTTCTTGATTACGCAATTCCACTCGACGTATTTTTCCTGAAATTGTTTTTGGTAAACTCTCCACAAACTGCACAATACGTGGAATTTTGTAACGTGCTAAATGCTCTTCTGTATATCTAAAAATATCTTTTGCTAATTCTTCCGAAGCTTCATTTCCAGGTGCTAAAATAACAAAAGCTTTTACAGCATTACTTCTCAAATCATGCGGACTTGCCACAACAGCAGCTTCCATAATGGCATCATGCTCTAACAAAGCACTTTCTACTTCAAATGGTCCTACACGGAAATCAGACGCTTTTATCACATCATCATCACGCCCAACAAACCAAACATAACCATCTTCGTCTTTATAAGCTTTGTCTCCTGTATAATATAATCCATGCTTGAAAACTTTCGCCATTTTATCTTTCTGAATCAAATAAGTTTTGAAAATTCCATTGATGGTTTCTTCATTATGCACAACACAAATATTTCCTTCTTCGCAATCTTGTACAATATTTCCATCATCATCAGCAATCACAATATCGTATAAAAACGCAGGTTTTCCCATCGATCCATATTTAATCTTCTCATTTGGCAAATTCGCAATCATCGCAGTTGATTCTGATTGTCCATAACCATCACGAATCGTAATTCCTGTACCTTCTTTCCAGACATCTATAATTTCTGGATTAAGCGGTTCACCAGCTGCAACACATTGACGAAGTTTGAAATCATAACTTTTCAAATCTTCTAAAATCAATACACGCAGAGCTGTTGGTGGTGCGCAAAAAGTTGTTACACCCAAATCTTGAATGGTTTGTAATTGTTCTTTCGGAACAAATTTATCTGAATGATAACCCAAAATTGTCGCACCCATATTCCATGGAGCAAAAAAACTACTCCAAAAGAATTTCGCCCAACCTGGTTGAGAAATATTATAATGTAAATCACCTTTTTTCATTCCAACCCAAGAAGAAGTCGTGAAACCTCCAAGCGGATAAGTGTAATGCGTATGCACCACAACTTTCGGCATTCCTGTCGTTCCTGAAGTAAAAAAGTAGAATAAATCATCGTCTGGTTTTGTATCTGCAGCCTCAGCTTGAATAGATTCTTTCCATAACTCATTGATATTTATCCAACCTTCTCGCTCGCCTTCTGTGATTAATTTTACCTTAATCTTTTTATCAAATTTTGCTTCTGCTTCATCTATTTTCGATGCATTTGCTTGATCTGCTAAAGCAACTTCTGGAAAAGAAGACTCGAATCTAAACGTTAAATCCCTTGCTTCTAAAGTTGTTGCGGCTGGAATAATAATTAATCCACCTTTGATAGAAGCCAAATAACCAATCCAAGTAATCGGTAATAATGGAACTTGAGAAAACATTTTGTCTCCTTGTACAATTCCTTTGTTTCTTAAATAGTTTAAAAATTGATTGTATTTATCAGCTAAATTCTGAAAAGTATAATCTTCTCGTTCTTCATTATACTTCCAAATTAAACCTTTTTGAGTTCCTAATTGAGCAACATTATAAGGCTCAAAAATATCCTTCACCCAATTGAATTTCTCTGGTTTGAAAATTTTAATCTGTTTTAATTGCGTATAATTCTCTTCTTCGATGGATAATCGAATAGAGCTAAACAATTCTTGTACTGTCATTTATTTGTGGTTTTGAATAAATATAGAAAAATTATTTATTCAAACAGAAGTTTTATGAATAAAAAAGGATGATTTTATAAAATCATCCTTTTTGTTATTTTTTATTGAGAATATATTAATCTCTACCTCTTCTTGAGTTTCCTGTTCTATTACGGTCTCCTCCACGGTAACCACCACGATCTCCACCTCTAGAATCACGGTCACGATCACCTCCACGGAATCCACCTCTGTCTCCTCCGCGATCACGATCTCCACCACGATAACCTCCACTTCTTTCACGGTCATTATCACGACGGCTATTGAAACCACGTCCGCGAGAATCTCCTCTGTCATTACGACGACGATCTCCACCACGACGCTCACCATCACCACGTCTAGGTTCTGGTTTAGAGATTTGAACATCTAAGTCTACTCCATCACGTTGTGCATCTTTGAAAGATTCTAACACTAATGATTCGAATTGTGTATCAACTTCGAAGAAAGAGAAATTACGTAAAATTTCAATTTTTCCGATTTCGATGTTACGATTACGAGTTTGCTCGTTAATTAAACCAATTAAGTTTGGAACACGTAAATTGTGTTTTTGACCAATATTAATAAAGAAACGAGAGAAATCACGTCCACCACGACGGTTAGAAGAACGATCTCCTCTATCACCACGATCTCCTTCAGAAGAAATATCTTTCGTGTTTTTGTAATATTCTAAGAAAGAATTGAACTCAACTGTCATGAAACGTTTTAATAAATCGTCACGATCTAAGTTCGCCAATTTTTCATTTACAGTTTCCATGTAAGGCTCGATTAATTCTTCATCAACTTCGATATTTTCGATTTTATCGATTAAAGAAATTAAACGTTTTTCACAGATTTCGGCTCCAGTTGGTACATTTTTAGGCTCGATTTTAGAAGCAATTAATTTTTCTAAATCTCTAATTTTACGCGCTTCACGTCCTCCTGAAATAATGATAGAAATTCCTTTGTTACCCGCACGTCCTGTACGTCCTGAACGGTGTACATAAACTTCTGGATCATCTGGTAAATTGAAGTTGATTACGTGAGTCAACTCATTTACGTCAATACCACGAGCAGCAACGTCTGTTGCAACAAGGATTTGAATATTTTGGTTACGGAATTTCTCCATCACGTGATCACGTTGTGATTGTGATAAATCTCCATGTAATGCGTCTGCATTGTAACCATCTTGCATCAATTTATCTGCTACGTCTTTCGCTTCGCGACGAGTTCTACAGAAAACGATACCATAAATATTTGGGTAATAATCGGCCAAACGTTTTAAAGCTAAGTAACGATCAGAAGAACGTACTAAGTAAACGTGATGCTCGATATTTTTTGATGCAGTATTTACTTTACTTACAGCAATCTCAACTGGATTGTGCATATATTCTGAAGCGATACGACGAACCTCTGAAGGCATTGTAGCTGAGAATAATAAAGTTTGTTTTTCTTCTGGAGTTGTTTCTAAGATAGAATCAATTTCGTCACGGAATCCCATGTTCAACATCTCATCAGCCTCATCTAAAACTGTCCAAGTGATGTCATTAATTTTTAATGCGCCACGTTTGATTAAGTCCATTGTACGACCTGGCGTTCCTACAACGATTTGCGGATTATCTTTTAATCCTCTAATTTGTTTAACGATGTCAGCACCACCGTAAACTGCCTGTACACGTACTCCACGCATATCTGCAGAAAAAGATTCTAATTCTTTTGCAATTTGTAAACATAATTCACGAGTAGGACACAAAATAATTGCTTGTACTGATTTTGAATTGCTGTCTAATTGATTTAAAACCGGAAGCCCGAATGCTGCAGTTTTTCCTGTACCTGTTTGCGCCAATGCAATAACATCTTGATCTGATGAAAGGATTTGAGGAATAGCTTTTTCTTGGATTGGAGATGGGTTAACGAAGCCCATTTTCTCAATTGCAGTTAGGATTTCTTCTTGAAGTCCTAATTCTTTGAATGTAATCATGTTAGATACGATACCGAGATAATGAAATTCATTTATATTTCATATCACGGTTTTATTTTAAATTATTTAACCAACAGATATGAAAGAATAAAATTAAATGGCTGAGCAGCCTAAAAAATCCCTAAATGAATATTCTTTAACATCCGTACCTTAACTCTAAAAGGCTGTGCAAATGTAAGGATTATTTTTGAAATACACAACACACATTCATAATCCTTACAATTAATACACATAATATTATTTTACTGATAATAAATAAGTTACTAACAATCTGCAATATTTACAGCAACTGCCAAACCTCCTTCAGAAGTTTCTTTGTATTTATTATTCATATCTTTTGCAGTTTCCCACATCGTATTCACAACTTTATCTAACGGAACTTTCGCAGTCAACGGATCTGTATCCAGTGCTAATTCTGCTGCATTTATCGCTTTAATCGCTCCCATTGTGTTACGCTCGATACAAGGAATTTGTACCAAACCACCAATCGGGTCGCATGTTAAACCTAAATGATGTTCCATTGCAATTTCGGCAGCCATTGTTACTTGCGCAGGAGTTCCTCCCATTAATTCGCATAATGCAGCTGCAGCCATAGCTGAAGATACGCCGATCTCAGCTTGACAACCTCCCATTGCCGCAGAAATAGTTGCTCCTTTCTTAAAAATAGAACCAATAACTCCTGCTGTTGTTAAGAATTGTTCAATCTCTTTTTGACCAGCTTTATGATTTTCGATCACCAAATAATACATCAAAACTGCTGGAATAACTCCTGCACTTCCATTTGTTGGCGCTGTTACAACTCTACCTAACGAAGCATTTACTTCATTAACAGCAAGAGCAAAACAACTCACCCATTTCAAGATTTGACGAAAATATACTTTGGTTTTTCGGATTGATGCAATCCATTCTTGTGAATTAGAATAAGGTGTTGCTCCAACCAAATTTTTGTGCATATCGTAAGCACGACGTTTCACGTTCAATCCGCCTGGTAAAATACCTTCTGTATGACAACCAATGTACATACACTCTAACATAGTATTCCAAACACGCATTAATTCGTGGTGAATTTCATCTTCAGTTCGAATTGTTTTTTCATTCTCGAACATAATTTCAGAAATCGATTTATTTTCTTTCGAACAAAATTCTAATAATTCTGTTGATGTATTAAATAAATATGGAAAAGCACAAGTGACATCTGTATTGGTAGCACTATCATCCTCTTTTGTAATAAATCCTCCCCCTATCGAATAAAACGTAGAAGATAATTCTTCGTTCTCATAGAAAGCTGTAAACATCATTCCATTAGCGTGAAAAGATAAAAACTCACGATTGAAAACGATATCAGTTTCGGGATTAAAATCAATTAAAAATTTATTTCCAAAATTTAATTGTTTATTTGTATTGATTGTATTAATAATATTCGAAATATCATCAACAGGAATATATTCAGGATCAGCACCGCTTAACCCTAACATTACTGCATAATCAGTTGCATGTCCTTTACCCGTAAGCGATAAAGAGCCGTACAAATCTACACGAACTTTTGTAATTTTATTAAAGATAGATGCAGCATCCAATTCTTTCAGAAAAGCTTCTGCAGCGCGCCAAGGACCTAAAGTATGCGAACTTGAAGGACCAACGCCAATTTTGAGCATATCAAATACTGAAATACAATCCATTTTGTACTTTTAATTTATATTTTTTCCACACAAGACAAATATAGCCGTTAAATTCTCATATTCACTTTATTTAAGCAGTTTTTTTATCAACTTAAACAATTAACATGCTTAAAATATTCATATTGAATGATATTAATACAAATAATTCAGCATCAAAAAAAGAGGTCACAACTAATTGTAACCTCTTTTCTAGACTTTATTAAGTTTTTATTTAAACTTGTGCCAATATGGATAGATAATCGCTAAACCATAACCTATAAACACAAATAATGTAAACATGGTAAAAAGTGTTCCATCTGCCATAAATTCGGGCTGCATTGCTGCTGACACAAATAATGATGTCACAACCATATATACACCAATTCTTTTATAAGATTTCACTAAAAAGATACCTATCAATGCAATAACTCCTAAAACAAGAGTCGAAATTGGATACCATTTTGGCATTTCTGGCGCATCTTCGTTCATCATTTGGCGGAACAAATAATCATTTGTCACCAATAATTGATAACCACGATAAAGAATACTCAAAATCAAGAAAACCATTATAAAGATCATTGACTTGAAAAGGAATGATGTTTTGTTTCCTTCGTGTTTCAAATCTTTTGTTTTGGTATTATCCGACATTAAAACTTTTGTGTCAAAAATATCGTCACGTTCTTGATTTTGTTCTACTTTTTGATCTGTCATAGCTTTATTTTAAAATAAGAAATCATATCCTTTCAAACTCAATTTTTCGTATTTTTCTTCATCAAAACGATACAATTTAGATACTTTACGATGTTGTTTAGGATCTGTTGTATTACCTGTTTCGATAATTAAATTTGAGTTAAAGATTTTCTTTCTAAAGTTACGTTTATCCAACTCACGATTCAAGGCTTTTTCATACAAACTTTGCAATTGCGCAATTGTAAACTCATCTCCAAGTAAGTTAAATCCTACTGGACGACGTTTTACACGACGTTTCACACGCTCTTTTGCATATTTTACAATCTCATTGTGATCAAAAGCCAAATCCGGAACACGGTCGTAAGCATACCATTCTCCACCTTGTGTTTTCACTTTTTCCTCTATTTGAGGTGTCAATTTAACCAAAGCGTAATAAGCAACATTTACAACACGTCCTAATGGATTACGAAAAACTTTTGTAAAAGCTTTCAATTGTTCAATATATGTTTGATGCTCATCGTAAGCAATTTTCTCAATCAACAATTCGTGAATTGCTTGATCGTTACTTACCGTTGGCGCAATATATTTTCCTGGCAAAACCAATGCTCCTTTGAAAGGATCGTTTAGTTTTTTATACACCAATATTTTGAGATCTTCTCCATCAAACCCGAAAAGTACGAGACTTGAACATAGAGCGACCTGAAAATATTTTTCTTTTTCTTCGTCTGTCATTTTGTGGGATGATTAATAAATTGAAATTTATTTTTAATGAAAAATTGAATGCATCAATCTATTTTTATCGTTAAAAGATTCTTCTAACGAAATCATAGATTCTGTTCTCAATACATCATCAATTTGATCAATTTTGTAGATAACATCTTTCGCATCAGAAGTATCTCTTGCACGAATTTTACAGAAAATATTATATTTTCCAGACACAACGTGAACCACTGTTACGTTAGGAATTTTATATAATTCATCTATCACTTTCTGAGTTTTGTTTGTTTTTGTAAGTAACAATCCTACATACGCAACAAACTGATAACCCATTTTATCATAATCTGTAATTAGTGTAGTTCCTTTGATGATTCCAGCCTCCTCTAATTTCTTGACACGTACGTGAATAGTACCAGCAGAAACATTCATTTTCTTTGCAATTTCTGTAAATGGCATTCTTGTATTGTCAATCAAATACATCAAAATTTTCTTATCAACATCATCAATTATGTAATTCATTTTCCTAATTTTTGATTATTATTATTATTTTAATAAAAAATCGAATTAATTTTTAGCAAAATTATAAATAAAACAAACAAACTTCAAAATATTTTTTAATGATTTATTTAATATTTTACTTTTGTTATAATAATAGTTCAAAAAAGAAAGAACTAATCACTTTTGTTTGTTTGCGCGAGTTTATTGTCTAACCACAATAAACTCATTTTTTTTTTATTTAATTTTGACTAAACCACGACGTTTTTGTTCCACTTTAGGTTGAGTACTTTTTTGATACGTAACTTTGACCGTATCTTTTGTAGTTTGACGAGTAGAATCTATTCTTCTTTCCTCACTTTTAAACTGTTTCGGAAGTACAATCGAATCAAATCTTTCTTGCTGTTGCTCTTCTTTTTTAGCTTTTGCTTTTCGTTTATTTTCATCTAAACCTAAAAATCCTCTAAACGTATCGAAGCTTTTGTTGTACTGAATTCCTACTCCGAAACTTTGATTTAAGTTATTTTCCATTCCTGGCAATAAACCGAAAGTTGTAGGTTTTGTAAATGCTTTTAAGACCAAAGATCCATTGTTTAATTTCGAGATATCATAAGAAACATCAAAATTCCCATCGAAGTTCTCTTGTACATTTCTATTATTTGTAACCGCAATTCCATACGAACCACGTAAACTTAAACGATTATTAACCCGATAAGAAACAGAAGTTCTAATTTTATCATTTGTCTCCGATTGCGCACTACCACCGACATACTCCATTTGTATATCTACATTGTTCGCAATAGAAGACAACATACCCGCAATTGTCGATAAACCAATATCAGCAGCTGTACTTGTTACACCAGATTGAACAGCCGAAGCATCACCAAATTTACCTGTCAATAAGATATAACTAAACTGAAGCATCTGTTCTTCTGTATTTGAACGGAATTTTGATTGTAACTGCGAATTGATATCCGAACCTGCATTAGGAATTGTTAATCCAAAATCGATAATAGGTTTTTTCAACGTTTCAGAAATATTAATTGATAAGAGAGCATCATAAATTTGCGAATATCCTACACCTAAATAGTCTCCAACATTTGACACCGAACGTTGATATTCAGCTGTAATATTAAGCGTTGCATCAAGTGGATTTCCTGCAAATTGTACCGAAGATCCTTTTTTGATTTTAAAATCTTTTGGAATCAGCGGAAATTGTCTAAACTCATATGTTCCACTTTCTATATTATATACCCCTGTAATACTCAATCCTGCTTTATTCATTAAGAATCTAAGATTTTCTGCAGTTCCTCGCGCTGTTGCTTTATCATTTGTAGCTGCATCAAAAATCAAATTCACCATCGCATTTGGATACGCATTGATGTTGACATCTATCGACATTCCTTTTGGTGCGTGAGGCTCGTTATTTTTCGATTTTTCATCTAGATGTTGGTTAGGAACAAAACGTACCAAATTATTTTCTGACTCAATTGTTGTACTTCCTGTATTTATCGTTAACTCAGAATTTCCAACCACTGTCGCATCTCCAGCAATCTCCAATTCCTCTACCGCACCAAACATAGATACATTTCCTTTCGCAAATACTTTTCCATAAAACAATTCATTGTCTTTAATAGACGTGTTCATCACCAATAAATTATCGGTATCAAAATCTAAGTTGAGACCCCATTTAGATAAATTACGAAAAAGAATTAAACCATCAACTTTTCCTTTTGTATTGTACGCAGTATCTTTAAATGCAATATCATTCAATCTAATAACCCCTTGTCCTGCTCCTTCTTTAAAAACAAATAGGTCGTTTTCTCCTTCAAATAAATAATCAGTTCCTAAGAAATTAACTTTTAATCCAAGATCTTTTGCAATCATATTTCCGCTAAGATTTGGTAAATCAATTGGTCCAGTAATTTTTAAATCACCAGATAACGTTCCACGCATATTAGAGAAAACAGATTTTAAGAATCCTTCTAAGAAATCGATATGAAACTCATCAAAATTGGCATCTACATCGACTTCAGGACCTGTTGGTTTATTAATAATATTACCATAAGCAACCAACGATTGAATTTGCTCTTTCTGTAAACTTGTTTCAAAATTAAATTGTTTATCCGCTACATTATAACCTCCTTGTAAAGTCAAATTACCAAGCTCAAAATCATTTAAACCTAACTTATCAATTTTAGCTTCAAGTGTTGGTTCTAACTTTTCTTTTGTTCTAATAATATCTACTTTACCGTTCGCTATACCGACAATTTTTAGATTATTCAATAATGTTTTAGGAATGATTTTTTCTAAATGCAAATCTTTAAAATCAGCATTGAAATTGTAATCTACATTGTTATTAAATAAACCACTTACTTTTAAATATTGTTCTTCCGATTCTAATGACAAATCTTCAACTTTTAATGATTTATTGATTCGATTAAAAATTACCCGATTAGAATTTGCATCATTCAAATGATTAATTGTCCATTGTGTCGAATCTATTTGTATTGTCGAAGGTGAAAATCCAAAAATCAAATCATTATTATTCTGAACTGTGTGAAAAAGATTTAGATTAAATAAAATTGGATTCTTACGACCTATATTAAAGTCTGTTTTGACAATCATTGTATCATTCTTCGGAATCGAATTTACGTTAATTGCATTAATCGTAACTCCACTCACTTTCATACTATCAATTTTCGCATTAAGTGTTGGTAGTTCTGCAATTGTATTTAGATTAACATTCGACTGAAACAATTGAATTCCTGCATATTTTATACCTGGAGTATCCAATGTCGCTTCCAATTGATTTTTCGTACCATCAATATAACCTTTAACATGTGTATCTGGCTCAATAGAAATCGATGGATCGATATATTGTAATAAATTTTCTTGCACATAAACATCAAACGAAAAAGCCTGATTTGGCGAAACTTTTTTATGGCGGAAAGATGGCACTAGATCTACAAGCGAATTATTGATAACATTTGCAACTTCAGTAATATTAAATTTACCATCAACAGTGGCTTTCATATAATCTGGCACATCTAATGTCATGATTTTATGCGAACCATCTATTTGAGAATTCAACATGACATGTGACAATTCTAACGTATCTTTTTTAGAACGGAAATAAAGATTTTTGACATCAATATTTCCCCTAAAATCATTAATATTTGTCAGCTTAAAATTCCCTTCAACATCGCCACGTACTATTGCATTTAGATTTTTTGTAACTCCAAGAAAATCTAAATTAACTTGACGAATGTTTGATGTAAAATCAAAATCATATGGTTTTCCACTGAAGTTAATTTTTCCGTTCAATTGTGCATTCAAATTAGGATCTTTGATATCAAACAAACCATTAAACTGATAATTTTTGACCAAACCATCTACCGTAATATTTTGATATCTTTTTCCAATCAAATCGATGTAACGAAGATTTCCATCTAAATTTAAATTGATATTTTTTAGATCAGTTCCTTTTCCATCAAATCTAAATTTTCCGCTTACATAACCCAAATCTTTTGCATTTGTTAATTGACGAAGATTAAGATTTTTCGCATCTAAAGTTCCCTTATAAATTAACGATTTTACATCTTTGTAATTCCTAATTTGAGCTTTAATATCAGCATCACCAAGTCCAGAAACTGCGTAACCATTCGCATGAATTTCATTTGGATTTAATGAAATATCACCACGATAATTTAAGTTTCCAAAACGAGTCAACATATTCGGAATTTTCTTAGAAACAAAGGTTGGAAGTAACTTTACAATTTTTTGATAGGATGTATTGATTTTTACATTTCTTGTCGAAAAATTTAGCGAAGAACCATGTGTCACATCTTGCAATTGTAAACGAGAAGCACCAACATAATTATCTTCTCCTTTCAATTCGAAATCTGTAAATGTTAAATTATTCAGGGTTCCATTTACTTTTCCATATAAATCAACCGAAGAATTTTTATCAAATAAATCAGTGAAATAGCGAATTTCTTTAAAATTAATTTTAGATCCTCGATCAAAAAAAACGTCCCAACGAACTTTATTATTAAAATCAGACATATCCGAAGGTTGATTGTAACTCAATAATAAATTTCCGTTTAAAACAGACGTATCCGTTCGTAAATTTAAATTCCCAACTCGAATTTCTTTTTTCGAATAATGAACTTTTCCTGTGAAATTTTGTACGTTATACGTTTCTTTATTTTTTGTTGCAACAAAGCAGAAATTTTCTAAATCGGCCGTAATATCAGAATCAACTAATCGAAACTTTTTTACCGTCATGTTCAACTGCTTCGAATCCAACCAAACATTTCCAGAATTTTGATTAACAATTGAAACTTTTCCGTCCTGTAAAATAAAATCTCCATCTAATTTGAAAATCTTTTTCGGATCTTTTGGTTTATCAGAACTAAAACCGTTCACAAATTTGATGAAATTCGAAATCGAATCACCTTTGTAGGTAATCACACGAATTTCAGGTTCAATCAATTTCACTTCACTCAAATTGATATGATCTTTTTTGATTCCTGGAATTAACGACCAAACATTTATTGTTGTTTCTAAAGTCTTCGACTTCAAAAAATCATATTTGTAATCGTCTTTAATGTGTACACCATAGAAATAAATACGCCCAAAAAAATCAATATCAACCGCATCTACATACATTTGTGTGTTCAACGATTTATTTAATTTTTCTAAGGCAAAATGTGCTATTTTTGTCTGTACCGCAGGGATTTGTATTGCGATTGCTACTGTTAAAACAAGGGTTAAAACGAGTATAATCAACGACAATAAAAATCTTCCTATTCGTCTGACTATTTTCAATGGTTTAAATTTACGATATTTGCAGGGTAAAAATAAGTTATAAATTTTATTCTACAACGAATTATGAGCGATAAAAACTACATTTTAGCCATAGAATCTTCTTGTGATGATACAGGCGCAGCAATTATTGACGGAAATAAAATTATTTCTAATGTTGTGGCAAGCCAAAAAATTCACGAAATATATGGTGGCGTAGTACCAGAATTAGCTTCGAGAGCACATCAACAAAATATTGTTCCCGTCGTAGATCAAGCACTAAAACAGGCAAATATTAAAAAAGAAGAACTTAAAGCAATTGCGTATACGCGTGGTCCAGGATTGATGGGATCGCTTTTGGTTGGCGGAAGTTTTGCGAAATCTTTCAGTCAATCATTGGATATTCCATTGATTGATGTCAATCACATGCAAGCACATATTTTGGCAAATTTTATTGAAGATGCCAACGACGAAAAACCAACTTTTCCATTTTTATGCTTAACGGTTTCTGGAGGACATACTCAAATCGTGAAAATCAATAATTATTTTGAGATGGAAATTTTAGGAGAAACGATTGATGATGCGGCTGGTGAAGCATTTGATAAAGCAGGTAAAATTTTAAATTTACCTTATCCTGCAGGTCCAATTATCGATAAAAAATCTAAGATTGGTAATCCTACAAAATTCAAATTTGCAAAACCAAAAATTGAAGGTTTAAACTTTAGTTTTAGCGGTTTCAAAACGTCAATTTTATATTTTATTCAGAAAGAGGTCAAAGCAAATCCAAATTTCATCGAAGAAAATATTGACGATTTGTGTGCTTCTATTCAATATTCTATCGTTAATATTTTGATGGAAAAAGTAAAAAAAGCATCGGACGAAACTGGAATTAAACAAATTGCTATTGCAGGTGGAGTTTCGGCTAATTCTGAAATTCGTCAACGATTAAAAGATGGAGAAACAGAATTTGGTTGGAAAACTTTTATTCCAAAATTTGCTTATACAACAGATAATGCAGCGATGATTGCAATGGTTGGAAGTTTAAAATTTGATCAAGAGTTATTTACAAAAAACACAGCGAAATCTGTGGCTAAATACCATATTTAATGAAATTATTTTTTGGAGAAATTCATCACGAAACAGCTATCCTGAACGAAGAAGAAAGTCATCATTTTGCGAAAGTTTTGCGCGGAAATGAAGGCGATTTGGTTCATGTGACGGATGGAAAAGGAAATTTGGCTCAAGTTGAAATTACGTCGATTTCTAAAAAAGCAGTTGAAGGAAAAGTAATTGATTTAAAGGAAAATTTCGAACAAAAAAATTACTATTTGCACATTGCAATTGCACCAACTAAAACAATGGAACGTTTGGAATTTTTCTTGGAAAAAGCAACCGAAATTGGTATTGATGAAATTACATTTTTGCAAACTTTTCATTCGGAACGAAAAAATATTAAGATTGAACGAATTGAAAAAATTGTTCAGTCTGCAACAAAACAATCGTTGAAAGCGTATTTGCCAAAAGTAAATGATTTGACAAAATTCAACGAATTTATCAAACAGGATTTTGAAGGTTTCACGAAATGTATTGCGCATTGCGAAGCGGATATTGAACGAACACCTTTAAGAACAGTTTTGGAAAATAACCCGCAGAAAATTTTAATTATGATTGGTCCTGAAGGTGATTTTTCGCGAGATGAAATTTTCGCTGCAGAAGATCACAATTTCACAGGAATTAGTCTTGGATATCAACGTTTCCGTACTGAAACTGCAGCTTTACAAGCTGTTTTTGCTGTTGATTGGGGATTGAAATAAATGATTTTCACTATCAAGCCCCATAAATTCAGCGGTTAAG